>JBAXGL010000011.1:0-22722 GCA_037139375.1 Bacteroidales bacterium
AGAATTTAAATCCAAAATTTATAATAGGACACTTTGCGGATAAGCATTTTATTTTTTCTATGGTCGTTAATACTGTTAGAATACCTTATTTGACATCTATTTCGAGTTTATTTTCATTTGAATATTTTGGTTGGTTTTTAAGTGGATCTTTGTCTTATTTGTATTTTAAAAATAATGAGATAAAATATGTTTTCTTTTCGACATTGACAGGTGTAGCACAAATATTGTATTACAATGTAGGGTCATATATTTTTTCATTTATACTATTATTTATTTTTATTTTGCCAATATGTTTAAGTATTATTAGACCATTTTATAGCAATAAGTTCTTGATATTTTTTGGTTTTATAAGTTACCCCTTTTATTTACTTCATGAAAATATGATGATTGCTTTAATTCTAAAAGTCGATAAATTGAATCTAAGTATCCATGATATACTATTGCCAATTGTACCAATCACAACAATATGCTTCCTATCTTTTTTAGTGGCAAAGTTTTTTGAGCCGAGTCTAAGAAAAAGAATAAATAATATTCAAACTATAATTCTCAAATTTTAGAAGTTATATTCAATGCTTTTTATATTTTATGTTTAATTTTTTTTTTGTATTCTATGATGAAATATAAGATATTTGTTGTATTGCTATTTTGCTTTTCTTTAATTGCTTTTTATTTTCTGAACCATTATACGGGTATAGTCATTGATGATTTTGCGTATGCTAATTTTGGGAAATCAGTTAGCAATGTCTCTAGTTTTATAGAGGTAATGAATGGTCATTATCATAATTTAAATGGTCGTCTGCTAGTTAATAGCTTAGCTATTTTATTTCTTAAAAACAGTGATAAGATTTGGTTTGATGTAGCTAATACAATAGTATTTGGATTATTTCAGATTTTGATATACTGTGTTATCGGGATTAAAAGAAAAGATATTACGATTACCTCTTATTTAGCTTTCCTTACGATGTGTTGGTTTCTATTGCCTGGACCAAATCATACATTACTTTGGTTGGATGGTAGTTTCAATTATCTGTGGGCATCCACCTTTGTCCTTGTTTTTTTGTATGTGCATCAACGAATAATGCAAAAAGAACAAATAAATGGAATCTGGATACCTTTTCTCTTTTTGTTGGGTTTCTTTTCTGGTGGTACACACGAAGTAATTTCCTTAGGTGTTTCAGGAGCACTGTTTTTCTATTATATAGCAAATTTGAAAAAGTTTAGAGGTGGCGTAATTCCTCTGATAATAGGTTTTTTCTTAGGAACACTCTTTGTAGTGTTGGCACCCGGAAATTTAGTTCGAGTCCATTCAGGTGGTCCTGGGGAAGCTACCGCTACACTTTCGATCGCACAAAGAGTTTGGGGGATGTTCTCTTCCATACCCTCTATGATACCAGTTATCCTATTAGTAATTGTTCTTTGTTTTCAATGGTGGAAAAAGAGAGATATATTTAAAAATACAATTGAAGCACATTCTATTTTGTTACTATCCACTGTGATTTCTTTGTTTTTTATCAGTGTAGTAGGTGCATTTCAAGAACGTGTGTTTTTTGGAGTTTCGTTGTTTTCGTTGATTGTTCTTCATTCATTAATGAGTAACTTTGTCTATCCGTTTAAGAAGATAGGAATTATTATTGCGGTTTTTATTTTTTCGGTGGGTATGATGGTTGAATATATTTCTGTTTTTGCTGTATTAAAAGCCAATAAAGCTGTTTTTGATATGGATGAGATATCTTGGAGAACATCGAAAGACAATGTTTTTGAGTTGCATACGAAAAAAATGAATCGCTTTGTGAGCACAGGATTAGGTGGAATGGATCGAAATTTCTGGTCTAATAAAGCTATGAGTTGGTATTATGGCAAAGAGTATATGGTTTTTGTCCCATCAGATATTTATCAGAATACCTATAAAACAAATAACATAGAAGATAAAAGTAATCTGATTGTTTTACCTGATTCATCAAAATTCAATTTTTATCTGTCAGCGAAGAGTCAAATTATAGTATTGCCAATTTCTGATAAAGATAGCGTAGATATGCAAACCGCTCATCGTGTAACCTATCTATCTGTTGAGCCAATTCCGTGTCGACATCTTGATATTCGTCAACGGGTCGTAAAAGCTATTTATGGTACGCTTCCTATAGCTACAAATAATGAAAAATCAATGGGATATATTTTGGAGACATCTCATGGTAAATATTTGTATTTTAAATCTCCTTCATTAATTCCAATAAGTAAATTGAAAAGCATTCAAATAGAGTAATTCGAATATAGATGTTGAAGTTAAGTATCATAATCCCGATGTATAACGTAGCACCTTATGTAGATAAATGTATCAGGTTGCTCGAAAATCAGGATATTCCTCATTCTGAATACGAGATTATTTGTATAAATGATGGATCACCCGACACTTGTAAAGAGATAGTTCAAAGACTGCAAAAAGAGTTTACTAATATCACTCTAATTGACCAGCAAAATCAGGGAGTTTCGATGGCTCGAAACAACGCAATTGATATAGCCAAAGGAGAGTATATTCTGTTTATAGATCCAGATGATTATGTGGATATCAATAGTTTTAAACGTGTTTTATCTACTGCTGATGGAAGTTTTGCAGAAATCACATTTTTAGGATATACCATCTTGAATGAAGATAGAAGTGTAAGGATTCGAGTTTTTAATGAGGTTAATAGAGGTCATGTTTATTCAGGAATAGATGCATATTTCATCGCAAGAGGTAATGGAAAGACCGATCCTGACCGATTATGGGCAGTTTTGATTGAAAGAAAATTTATTGAAACCCATTCTCTAAGATTTTTGTCAGATATGCCTTACCTTGAAGATGGAGAATTGATGGCGCGAATGATGTGTTTAGCAGAGCGGTGTGTTTTTGATGGATATTCATTTTATCAACGAACAACTAGGCGAGGCTCAGCTACGAATTCAAATTTGTTTTACTCTGAAAGAGCAGTTGATGGATTCATAAAAGCTGCACTTCATCTTAAGGAATTTCAACAAAATCATGTTTTATCACCTTCGCAGAGATTGTTTTTGAATCAACCGATAGTGAAATTTACACATCTTTCACTTTTTCCGTATTGTTTAAAAAATCGTATATTTGATTTTAATAATGCAATAGCTCGATTGAAAGGTTTAGATTTGTTGAAGAATCACTTGACGGGGTGTAATGTCTACTATCGTATAGATGGGAAATTACTAAAAATATGGCCAATTTTATTCTTTATCCATAGATTGATGGGTGCACCTTTGTTTAGATTTGTAACGTATAAATTTTAGTCAATGTTCTGGGATAAATACAAATATAGGAATTGGAAAGAAAATTATCCGACAAATGCGCTAGAGTACTTTTTGTCACCAGCGTCTTGGGGTTTGAGAATAGTAAACTTTATTATTCAAAAAATTTTTAGGATAAATGCTGAAGTACCATTTATGGTTCATTATACTTCAATTGTAAGTAAAACCGTTTTTTTAGGGAGAAATGTAGCTCCTTATCTCGCCAATTCAGGCGGCTGCTATATACAGGGAATCAATACGATATACATCGGAGATCATACGATGATTGCTCCAGGCGTGAAAATAATCTCAGCCAATCATGATTTGAATGATTATAGCAAACACGACAAATCTGTTGGCTCTATACGTATAGGGGCAAATTGTTGGATTGGTGCGAATGCAGTTATACTTCCAGGTGTAGAACTTGGTGATAATGTGATAGTTGGGGCAGGGAGTGTTGTGACAAAATCATTTGGAGGAAATATTGTTATTGCTGGAAATCCAGCAAAAGAAATAAAGAAAATGTAATTTATGCACATTACACTTATAGCTGGAGCTCGACCGAATTTCATGAAAATTGCTCCAATCATACATGCGATTCAAACTTCGGCAAAGTCAACGACTGAAATGTCATTCCGACTAGTGCACACCGGTCAGCATTATGACCAGAAGATGAGTGAAACTTTTTTTACAGAACTAAATATTCCACAACCTGATGCTAATTTGGGTTGCGGAGGTGGGAGTCAAGCGGAGCAGACGGCTGCTATAATGGTGGCATTTGAAAAAGAATTATTGGCTCATCCTGCTGATTTGGTGCTAGTTGTCGGAGATGTAACTTCTACCATGGCATGTTCGATTGTAGCCAAAAAAATGAACACAAAGGTTGCTCATGTCGAAGCTGGAATTCGTTCGTTTGATTTATCGATGCCGGAAGAGATTAATAGGATGGTGACAGACAGTTTGGCAGATTACTTTTTTACAACATCTGAAATAGCTAATCAAAATTTGAGAAAAATAGGAGTCGAAGAAGAACGGATATTTTTTGTAGGAAATGTAATGATCGACACCCTTCTAAAAAACATGGCCCGATTTCAAAAACCAGCTTTTTTTGATTCACTTGGTTTGAAAAGAGGTCATTATTTAATCATGACATTGCATAGACCCGCAAATGTAGATGAAACTCAACAGCTGAAATCGTTGATTGACGAAATTATTACTCACTCAAATGGATTGCCAGTTATCTTTCCAATACATCCACGCACTGCAAAGATATTCAATGACTTAGGTCTTAATTATAAGAACCTGTATATTGTAGATCCGTTAGGATATTTACATTTCAATTATTTAGTTCAAAATGCCAAAGCGGTCATTACTGATTCGGGTGGAATAACAGAAGAAACTACCGTGATGGGAATTCCTTGTCTGACCCTACGGGATAATACAGAAAGGCCAGAAACAGTGACTGTCGGCACAAATGAATTGATAGGTACGAATCCAGCAAACATTGCTCCAGCTTTGAGCCGTTTATTTAAAGGAGAATGGAAAAAGGGTGGTATTCCACAATTATGGGATGGCAAAGCCGCTGAACGAATTGTGTCAATTTTGAAGAATTTATAAATGACGGAAAAGAAAAAAATACTTCTAATTTCGAATGGGTTTTATCCTGAGATTTCCCCACGAAGTTTCAGAGCTACAGAATTGGCAAAAGAATTTGTAAAACTCGGGCATGATGTTACTGTTTATTCAAAATTCAGAGACAATGATTATGTGGACTTTTTAAATGAGCATCCTTTAAAGTTTAAGATGTGGGGTAAATCTCATTTTACTACAGTACCTGATTCTAAGAATATTATAGGAAATTTGTTCTCGCGAATTGTGAACAGAACAATGTTGATGCTGTTCGAATATCCAACTATTGAAGATTTTTTTCGTGTAAGAAAAATTTTAAAGGCTGAACAAGGTTATGATATCATGATTTCATTTTCTGTTCCGTATCCCGTACATTGGGGAACAGCATTTGCGAGAACGAAGAAGCATCAGATAGCCAAAATATGGGTGGCAGATTGTGGTGATCCTTATATGGGCGATGTGTTAGATTCATTTCGTAAACCGTTTTATTTCAAATACATTGAAAAATGGTTTATGCGAAAAGCAGATTTCGTTACTATCCCCATAGAGAATGCTCGGAAGGCATATTATCCTGAATTCAGTTCGAAGATAAGAGTAATACCACAAGGATTTAGCTTTGAAAAGAGTTTTAGTCAAGGGAAATTTAGTGATAATAAGGTTCTAACGTTTGGGTATGCAGGTAGTTTGGCGCCAGTGATTCGCGATCCACGACCCTTTCTCGACTATTTGATGAAGAGTTCTGTCGATTTTCGATTTATTGTATTTACAAAGCAAGTTGAGCTATTTGCTGATTATGTAGATTTCTTTGGCAAAAAATTAGTTCTAAAAGATTATATTCCGCGAAATGAATTAATGAACGAACTGGCTAAGATGGATTTCTTAGTTAATTTCGACAACAATACTGAAATTCAATCTCCGAGCAAATTGATTGACTACTTTCTCACTGATAGACCTGTTTTGAATATAAGGCTGAATTTTAATACAGATTGGGTCGATTCATTCCTTAAAAAAGATTATACGCACAAAATGGAGTTTGTTGATCTTAGTCAATATAATATAAAACAAGTAGCTCAAAATTTTCTGAATATAGACCGTACAAAATGAAGCAACACCCAGAAAATACTAAATATATTTATTTAATTTATTTTTTTTGGCCTTTTGCCTCTCTTCTTTTGGCCATTAAGAACCATCGAAGCTCATGGGCAAAGAATATCATTTGGATGTTTGTGGTTTTTTATGGTTATACTATGGTCGTTGTTGGAGATTCCAATGATTCAACTCGGGAACGGGATGCTTTAATTTCTTTAAATCATCAAATAGGATCGTTAGATAAAGTTGAATCAAAATTCTATTCAGAGGACGAAGGTGATCTTGATATAGTTAATCCTATAATTATCTTTGTTGTTTCTCGTTTTACTGACAATTATCATATTCTTTTCGCAGTTTATGGATTTATATTCGGGTTTTTTTATTCCCGCAATATTTGGTTTTTTCTGAATCGCTCGAAAAATTTTGCTGACAAGTTTCCTATCATTGTTTTTTTTGCTTTAGCTTTTGTGATTGGATTTTGGAATATCAATGGATTTAGGTTCTGGACTGCAAGCCATGTGTTTATATATGGTGTTCTTTTATATCTTTTTGAACGTAGTTTCTTCGGATTAATAGTTGTTCTAAGTTCTTTTTTAGTCCATTTCTCCTTCATGTTGCCAATTTCTGTTTTTATAGGATACCTGATTTTAGGTAATAGAATTCCATTTTATTTTGGGCTCTACATATTGACATTTTTTGTAAAAGAGTTGAATTTTGATTCTTTAGGCACAATTCTAAAGACCTACCTTCCTTCAATTTTTCACAACAGGGTTGAAATTTATACAAATGAAGAGAATATTGAAAATAGAAAATTAAATTCAGAGGATGTTACTTGGTTTGTTACTTATTCTGCTTTTTTATTGAGATGGACAATAGTAGCTTTTGTTGGATTATTTTATTTAAAATCAAAGAATTTAATAGAAAAAAATAGTCAGCTGACTCGGTTATTTAGTTTTGCACTGCTAATTGCAAGTGTGGCTAATGTGGCAGCATTAGTGCCGTCGGGAGGTCGATATCTTTTTATTGCCAATTTCTTGTTTCTCGGTTTTATTTTTTTATTTATGCAGATTGTTGAGATAAAATCTTATTGGTTGTTGTGGAGAAATATAGCGTTTATTGCACTTCTTTTTTTTGATACTATTGGTTTTCGCTTTTCAATTGAGCTAATGGGTATAATGGGTTTATTTGGGAACTTTATTTTTGCCTCAATTTATCAAATAGATTTGACGGTAATTAGTTGTATGAAAAGTATCATTTAATGTTTATTGATTATGTTATTTTTTAAAGATAACGTTAAGCGAATTCTTAATTTTCCGGGTTGGCATACCAATCGGAAAATAGTAGTCATTGAGTCTGACGACTGGGGAAGCATTCGGATGCCCTCATCCGAGGTTTATAGGAATCTGAAACAGCATGGCATCGATATCGAAACGGGAGATAATCTGATTTATAACCAAAATGATACACTGGAGCGTAGTTCCGATCTTGAACTCTTATTTGAAGTCCTTGATTCTGTGAAAGATTGCCAAGATAATTCAGCAAAGATGACCGCAGTTTCTGTAGTAGCGAATCCTGATTTCGGAAAGATTAAAGCACATCATTTTCAATCTTACTTTCACGAATCGGTGGTTGATACATTTGCTCGTCATGCAGGTTGTGAGCGCTCGTTCGAGTTATGGAAAGTGGGTGTTGAGAAGGGGCTTTTTAAACCGCAATTTCATGCCCGCGAACATTTGAACGTGGGTGAATGGATGAGGGCTCTTCAGACAAATGATGCTGATGCTCATTTTGCTTTTGAAAATGGATTTTGGGGTTATAACAATGTTAAAGTGGGTAGAGTCTCCTTTCAGGCAGCATTCGATTTTATTCATCCTGATGATTTGAAGTTGCAGACTGAATCCATAGAAAGTGGATTGGATTTGTTCGAGCAACTTTTGGGTTATCAAGCATCCTATTTTGTGCCTACCAATGGGCCATTTAATCATTCATTAGAACCAGTGGCTGCTAAAAAAGGTATTAAATTGATGTATGGATCTAGGTTTCAATCTATGCCGGTCGGTTTTGGGAAAACAAAAACAATATATCATTACTTCGGGCAGAGAAATTCATCAAATCAGCGATACATTATGCGCAATGCTATGTTTGAACCAGTTCAAAGCGGACAAGACTGGGTCGGTAGTTGTTTGAAAGACATCGCATTTGCTTTTCAATGCCGTCAGCCAGCAGTCATATGTACTCATCGGGTGAATTATATGGGAGGATTGAGAATAGTAAACAGATCTCGGGGGCTTTCTCAATTATCGCAGTTATTAAAATCCATTCTGAAATTCTGGCCAGACACCGAATTTAAAACGACAGATGAACTTGAAAAGATGATGTTAAACAAAATTGAATCATGAATCTGAAGTATTACAAGAATTTAGATGGTCTGCGAGGAATTGCGTCGATGATGGTTGTGATTTTTCATTTCTTTATTACACCCAATTCTTCGTATATCCAAAACCGTTCGTTTTATCAAGAGATTACGCTGTTTGGTCAGCATGGTGTAACACTTTTTTTTGTACTTTCAGGATTTGTTATCACAAGAATATTGATAAATACAAGACAAAATGAAGGCTACTTTTTGCGGTTTTACTGGAAAAGGGCTCTGCGTATTTTACCACTCTACTATCTCTTCTTATTTGCGTTCTATTTTGCTTTAAATCAATTGAAATGGAGTAATATATCGGAACAACTGCCATATCTGTTATATTATCAAAATTTTGATGCTATTTTTAATTTTGCAGCAACAGGGCCTTCTCATTATTGGTCATTGGCTGTTGAGGAACATTTTTATTTGATATGGCCTTTGGTTGTCTATTTTGTGCCGCCAAAAAATCTGAACAAGGTTATTTTATCGCTGTTCGTTGTCGTATTTGTTATTAAGTACAGTATGCTCGAAAATGGACTCATAATCAGTAAATTTACATTTGCCCGAATAGATCAACTCTTATTTGGTGCAATACTTTCAACAATTGAGGTTAGAGATCTCTTTAAAGCGGTCAAAACGAAAAAATGGATGTTTCTATTATTAGTCATATCTCTTATTTTGAACGTTTTTCTGTTTATTTATGCAAATAATTACCCATTTATGACTGAGTTATTAAAATATACGACACTTGGTCTGTTGTTTTTTGCATTACTGGGATGGGTAATTACTTTAGGTGAAGAGCATTTAGTGAATGTTTTTTTATCAGGTAAGGTACTACAATATCTAGGTAGAATTAGTTATGGTATATATATATGGCATATTCTGGTGCTATATTTACTGAATAAATATTTCCTGACAAAGATCCTGGTTGTAGACTTTGGACTGACAATTTTGGTGTCAATACTGATTGCTCACATAAGCTATTACTATTACGAAAAACAATTTCTGAAAATGAAAAACCGGTATGCTTGATTATAATGTTTAGCTGAATTATGATTAAAAGAACTGTTCGAACAATTTTACGCGATACCCACAACGCAATAGGTTGGCAAACGAATCGAAAGATTATTCTTTTCGAATCTGACGATTGGGGAAGTATTCGTATGCCATCTATGGAAGTTTATGGGATATTTCTGAAGCATGGCTTTCGGGTCGATAAAAGTGAGTTTAACCGACTTGATGCCCTTGAATCAAGTAGCGATTTGGAGTCTCTTTTTGAAGTATTATCTAAACATAAAGATCAAAATGAGAATCATCCGATTTTTACTGCAAATACGGTTGTTGCAAATCCTGATTTTGAAAAAATTGCAGTGTCTGGGTTTTCAAAATATGATTATGAACCATTTACTCACACATTGTCTAGTTATTATTTGAATAATCGAGTTTTTGACTTATACAAAGAGGGAATCAAGAATAGAATTTTTTATCCTCAATTTCATGGTCGGGAACATTTGAATATTAATCGATGGATGAAAATGTTGCAGAATCAGGATGCTGATGTCCATTTTTCCTTTCAACAGAAATCGACATACTCGGGTAAAAATGATTACAGTTTTATGGAGGCTTTTGATTACGATTCGCTATCAGAAATTGAATTTCAGAAGCAGGTGATCATTGATGGTTTAAATTTATTTGAGAAATTGTTTGGCTATCGTTCGAAATCGTTTATTTCTCCCTGTTATGTTTGGGATAAAGCCATTGAGTCAACGCTTAATGAATCTGGTATTTTGTATTTGCAAAGTAGTCGTTATCAGTATTCCCCCACAGGAGTCAATGAGAAATACAAAAAGAAATACCACTATATGGGGCAGTCGAATGAAATCGGCCAACGTTTCCTGATACGAAATGCAGTATTTGAACCAGCTCTTTTCCCTAAATCCGATTGGATTGACTACACAATGGCAACTATTGATTCTGCATTTAGATGGAAAAAACCGGCTATTGTATCGACTCATCGCATCAATTATATTGGTTCTTTGGATGAAGGAAACAGAAATGTTAATCTAAAACTTTTAGATCAATTGTTGAAATCTATTCTTATTCGTTGGCCCGATGTAGAATTTATGACATCCAATCAGTTGGGTGATTTAATGAATGGTAAGAGTGAGGCGAAAAAATAAAGTTAACCTAGGAGTTTATGAATGAAGATATAAAAATATTAATTACAGGAGATTTCTGTCCTATCAATCGGGTAGAAACTTTGGCGAAGAATAAGCAGTATGATGCCGTTTTTAATGACTTTCAATCCGTTTTAGAAGGAAATGATTTGAATGTAACAGACATGGAATGCCCACTTTCGGAGAGTTCATTTCGCCTAAAAAAAACAGGTCCACATCAGTATGCGCATCCAGATTGCATTCATCTGCTTAACTATGCTGGCATTGAGGTGGTTGCAATGGCAAACAATCACATTCTTGATTTGGGAGAACAAGGCGTCAAAGATACGCTATCCATTTGCGAAAAATCGGATATTTCAATCGTAGGAATGGGTCGAAATGCAGAAGAAGCAAGAGCTTTTTTTGTGAAGGAAATTAAAGGGAAAAAGATAGCGATTCTTAATTTTAGTGATAATGAATTCTTAGTCACACCTGAGAGTGATTCGCAGGCAAACCCAATTTCTCCAATCCATAATTTCTATGATATTCGACGAGCCAAGTCAGAGAATGATTATGTAATTCTGATTGCACATGCAGGGAATGAGTTTTTTCATCTTCCATCTCCGCGAACAAAAGAGCTGTATCGCTTCTACGTAGATGCTGGAGTTGATGCAGTTGTAGCTCATCACACACATTGTTTCAGCGGTTTCGAAGTGTACAAGGGTTGTCCGATTTTTTATGGATTAGGGAATTTTGTGTATGACAATCCTGAGAAAAAACAGAGTGATTGGAACGAAGGGTTTGTTGTAAAGCTCAAATTGAATGAAAAGATAGATTTTGAAATTATCCCTTTGAAACAGGGTAATGAAATACCAGGAGTGATGCATTTGTCTGCTAGAGAAAAGCATATTTTCAATCAAAAAATAGAATCTCTTTCTCAAATTATTGCGGATGATGCAAAGTTAGAAGATGCCTTTCAAGAGTACTGCAAAAGTGTCGAAAATATGTACGATGCCTTTCTAGAGCCATATTGGGGCAAATATGTACACAAGCTAAAAGCACTGGGGTTGTTCCCGAGATTACTGAACAACCGAAAAAGATTACTATATTTGAACCTCATTAGATGCGATTCGCATCGTGATGTATTGTTGAGATTACTCGATAAATATAGAAATTAGTGAAAAAAGATTGGCTTGCGCCAAAAATGAATAGAAAGCAATTGTATGTGCGGTATATCAGGATATATTAATTTAGATGGAAAGCCCGTAGGTTCGAACGCTATTAATCGGAAAATGCTTTTCGCTCAAAAACACCGAGGCCCTGATGATTCTGGGATTAGAGCGTTTAGTTTGCGAAACAAAAAATCTATAGAACTTTCAATTCAAGAAAATGCTTCTATTTCAGATGACTTTGAAGCCATTTTGGGGTTTAATCGATTAAGTATTGTTGATCTGTCATCTACTGGTCATCAACCGATGGTTAGTGATGATGGAAAAGTTATTCTGACTTTGAACGGTGAAATTTATAACGCATTCGATTACAAAAAGGAGTTGACTTATTCGTTCAAGGGAACGAGTGATACTGAGGTTGTTTTGGCTCTATATCTTCAGTATGGATTGGATGGCATGCTCTCTCGACTCAATGGAATGTTTGGTATCGTTATTGTTGACTTACGCTCATCCACGACCTATATCATACGCGATAGATTGGGTATAAAACCCATGTATTATGTGCATGATAAAAACAGATTAGCCTTTTCTTCAGAATTTAAGAGTTTTTATTATCTCGATGGTTTTTCATTTCAATTGGAAGAGTCTCAATTAGACGAATACTTGCTGTTTCGTACTAATATATTTGGGACATTGCTTAAAGGAGTGGATTCGTTGGAACCTGGTCACTACTTGAGTTATAGTGTTGACAATGGGGTGAGCAAAACGCTTTACTTTGATGTGAATCATTTTAACCGGAATAATTTTGGTGGGCACGATATAGACTATTATAAGCGAAGGCTTTCTTCATCTCTAGCAAAAAGCGTTGAACGACAGTTGATGAGTGATGTGAAGCTTGGATGTCAGTTATCGGGTGGCATAGACTCTTCTTTAGTGACCTATTTAGCAAATAAAACAGATAAAGGTGGTTTGTTCGAAAGTGTATCAGTCGTTTTTGACGATAAACGATTTAGTGAAGAAAAGTATATCGATTTCGTTACCGAAAAATTAGGAATAGAATCGCATAAATTTCTATTGGAAGACGATTATTATCTGAAAAATATCCAAAAAGCGACTTGGCATTTTGAATCACCTATAAATCATCCTAATACTATTGGCATTTTTCTTTTAGCCGAACGTGCAAAAGAATATGTCACCGTTTTGTTAAGTGGTGAAGGAGCTGATGAGGTTTTTGGTGGTTATAGCCGTTTCAGAGATGTCTGTTTTCCTTGGCGTCCCAAGCTTATTTTGGGTCATTTAAAGAACTCATTTCCAAATCCGGCACGAATGAGTGCATGGTTGAATACTGAAACTCGAGCCATCATGGCGACTTCGTTTATGTCACAAAAGATTGCTAAAAGTCTGATTCCTGGATTTAAACTGGAGAAAGCAATTGCTTCAAGACGAACGGTTTATTCAGCGCAAAATGGATCAGTGTTTGATAAACAGGTGAAATATGAAATGAAGACATATCTTCCTGATTTATTGATAAGACAAGATAAGATGTCTATGGCACATTCTATAGAAAATAGGGTGCCATTCCTTGATAACGATGTTATTGAAGCTTCATTTTTGCTGCCAGAAGATGTTTTGAAGCCAAAACCGAATACCAAAAATAGCGAGAAATATCTTCTGAAATTGGTTACGGCTGATGTCTTAGGAGAAGAATTTGCATTTAGAGATAAAATGGGATTTGGAATACCTTTGAGACAGTTTTTCTCAAATCCCGCCATGAAAAGTTACTTGCAGGACGAAATTCTGCCAGCTATTCAACGCAGAGGGGTTATGAATTCAACCATTGTATCGCAATGGATGAGCAATATTGAAGGATTGAAATACTCTGAAATAGAGTCGTTGTGGATTGTTGTAGCATTTGAAATCTGGGCATTAACATACTTAGACGGACAAAATGAAAATTGGAATACATCCTTGTAAAGACAGTTTTAGCGAACGTTGGATTCAGTATTGTGAGAAACAGCGAATTCCGTACAAGCTTGTAAATTGTTACAATACAGATATCATTAATCAACTGGACGATTGTGATGCATTGATGTGGCACTTTCATCATGCCAGTTCACGAGATGTGTTGTTTGCCAAGCAGCTGCTGTATTCAGTGAAAGCGTCTGGTAAACAAATCTTCCCTGATTTTGACACCGTTTGGCATTTCGACGATAAAGTGGGGCAGAAATATCTGCTAGAAGCTCTTCATATTCCTTTTGTTCCATCTTATGTATTTTATTCTAAGCAAGAGGCTTTCGATTGGGCTGAACAGACCTCATTTCCCAAAGTTTTCAAATTAAGGGGAGGAGCAGGGTCTTCAAACGTGAAAATTGCGAAAACAAAAAGTGATGCAATTAATTTGATTAATCGGGCTTTCGGAAAAGGATTTAGTCAATACGATGCCTGGTCGAATCTTAAGGATAGAATTCAAAAATACAGAAAAGGTAAGACCACACTCTTTGATGTTGCAAAAGGTATCATCCGACTAGGTTATCCGACAAATTTTGCGAAAATGGCAGGTCGCGAAAAAGGGTATGTCTATTTTCAGGATTTTATTCCGAATAACGATCACGATATTCGCGTGGTTGTGATTGATAATAAAGCATTTGCCATCAAACGAATGGTTCGTGAAAACGATTTTAGAGCATCAGGTAGTGGCGAAATTCTTTATGAAAAAGAGTTGTTTGATGATAGCACTATTCGGTTATCATTCGAAATCGCAGAAAAGCTAAAAACTCAATGTCTAGCACTTGATTATGTATACCAAAATAGCAAACCATTGGTTGTAGAAATAAGTTATGGATTTGCTGTAGCAGGCTATGATCGTTGTGTTGGGTATTGGACATCGGATATAGATTGGCATGAAGGTTCTTTTAATCCACAGGAGTGGATGGTGGATTTAGTGATGAGAAAAGAAATGGCTTGTACATGAAAAGAATATGTTTAATTATTCCATCTCTTTTGCCTGGTGGAATGGAACGAGTAATGAGTGAATTAGCAGGATATTTCTGTCAAAACCCTGAAGTAGAAGTTCATCTAATACTTTATGGGCTCGATCCTACCGTTTTTTATCCAATACCTTCGAATCTTGTAGTTCATCAACCTGATTGGAGATTCGATAATTCAAAACGAATGTGGCACACTATGCGACGAATGTGGTATCTTCGAAAAGAAGTGAGCCTTATTAAGCCTGAAACTGTTTTGAGTTTTGGCGAATATTGGAATAATTTTGCATTATTAGCATTGATAGGATTGAAACTAAATGTTTTTGTTTCGGATCGATGTCAACCTGATAAAAGTTTAGGAAATTTGCATGATTGGCTTCGTAAAATTCTTTATCCTAGAGCAACAGGAATCATAGCCCAAACATTAATTGCAAAAGAGATTTATTTAAAGCAATATCATCATTCAAATATTCATGTCATTGGAAATCCTATTCGTCGAATTGAATCTGATTTCCAAGTGTTAAGTAAAGAAAAAATAGTTTTGACTGTAGGACGACTCATTCAAACAAAACATCACGATCTACTAATTGATATTTTTCTTAAGATTAATAGACCCGATTGGAAACTTGTTATCGTTGGCGGAGATGCATTAAAAGAGAGTGGGACTGAACACTTAAATCGCATGATTAAGGAAAAAGGCGCTGGAAATTGTGTAATTTTGACAGGAAATGTATCAAATGTAGATGAATACTATTTGAAAAGTTCTATTTTTGCCTTTACATCTAGTTCGGAAGGTTTTCCGAATGTAATAGGTGAGGCTATGTCAGCTGAATTACCTGTTGTTGCATTTGACTGCTGTGCCGGGCCTTCTGATATCATTGAACATGGAAGAAATGGGTTTTTAATTCCACTTTTTGATATTGAAATGTTTCAGAATAAATTGGATCTATTGATGCAGGATGAAAGTCTTAGAAATCTAATGGGAAAAGCTGCTAAAGAATCAATTTCGCACTTTTCTGTCGATGTAATTGGTCGAAAATATTATGAATTTATTACAAGTAATCTATGAAAATTATCAATATTGTCTCTTCTGTAAGCAAAATAAATTATGGTGTTTGGAATGCTGCATTTTTTGGATCTGACTATCTGAAATCGGCACATCAAATTGATGCCGAACTTTGGATATGTACGAAAACGACAACAGATTATGAGGATATTGCTGTGCCTTATCAATACTTTCAAAAAGATCAAAAATCGAAAAATGGATTTGAAAAATGGCTAAAAGAGTATGATAAGAATGATACGCTTGTTGTGACTCACGGTGCATGGCTCGAGCCCACCAAGATGGGTTATTGGGCAAAACAGAAAGGATTTAAATGGATTCATCTGCCACAGGGAATGATGGAGCCTCATGCTTTTAAAACTAGTACGTGGAAGAAGAAAATCTATTTGACACTCTTTGAAGGTCGTTATTTGAAAAAAGTGGATGTGATTCGTGCGGTGTCTGATCCAGAATATGCTAATTTGTGCAAAATGTTTCCACGCGTTGTTAGAATTTTTAATGGTGTTAAGGCATTAGGTGAGACAATCCAAAAAGATTCAAAACAGACCATCTATCTATTTTTGGCTCGTCTTCACAAGAAAAAAGGAATTGTGCATTTGGTAGAGGCGTGGGCAAATGAGATGTATTCGCGACCGAATTCGAAGTTGATTATTGCTGGTCCTGACGAGGGTGAATTAAAAAAAATTCAATCATTCATTCACCACAATATTGACTATATTGGACCTGTCTTTGGAGAAGAAAAGATAAATTTGTTGAAAAAAACCCACTATTATGTGTTACCTTCTTATAGCGAAGGCTTTCCATCGAGTGTAGTTGAGGCAATGAGTTATGGCGCAATACCTGTGATATCTGAAGGTTGTAATTTCCCTCAGGTTTTTGTGGAAAAACTAGGGTTCGAAGTGTCAACTAATCATCGGTCTATTCAAACTGTTTTTTCTGAATTGAAGAATTGTGAATTTGATATACAGCTTTCGCAGCGGAATATTGATTTTGTGAAGAATAATCTTTCGGAAGAGGTGATTGGTGAGCAACTTTATCAGTTGTACAGAAATATATTAAACTAAATGAGCAGCTATTATTCCAAAAAAGAGTTTATTCTCCGTGTGATCTGGGGTGTAATTTGCCCTCTCTTTTTCCGCTTATCGCCACGTTTGTGTTATGGTTGGCGGAATCAGATTCTTCGTTTAATGGGAGCAAAAATTGGGAAAAATGTAAGAATATTTCCTTCAACTGTGATTACATTCCCCTGGTTGCTTGTGGTAGGAGATAATGTGGTGATTTCGTGGGATGTTAGAATATATAATTTGGGAATGACTACTATTGGAGAGAAGACAATTATTTCGCAACACGCCCATCTGTGTGGAGGTACACACGATTTTGAAAGCAAAGGGTTCGCTCTACAACGTACGGGTCTTACAATTGGAAAGCGAGTTTGGATTGCTGCTGATGCCTTTATTGGGCCACAAGTAATTGTTGGTGACGATTCTGTTGTTGCTGCTAGAGCCGTTGTTGTGAAAAATGTTGACCCCAACACGTTGGTAGGTGGAAATCCAGCGAAAGTTATTCGTAGCATTCGTGGTGCATTTTCTGTAAAATAATAATGAAGAACGAGCAAAATAAAAAAATAGTCATTGTCAATCAGGATTCAGGTTATCTGATGATCGATTTGGCTAATGCGTATATTGAAGCGGGTTTTGAAGTGAGTCTTGTAACTGGTCGAATCTCAGAGAGAAATAAATCGTTAAATCAAAAAGTGCATGTTTGTAAAATTAAAAAATACAATCGAGCGACATTTACAACAAGACTAATAAGCTGGATAATTGCTTCAATCCAAATTTCGCTAAGAGTGATTTTTCAGTTTCGTAATTCACATATTTTATTCGTTTCAAATCCACCGATTGGAGCTTGGATAAATGCATTTTTGAATCGCGATTTCTCGCTCTTGATTTACGATGTTTATCCTGATGCCTTGGAGGAAATTGGCTATGCCAATAAGGACTCTTTTATTTATCGCATTTGGGGCAGATTTAATCGAATTACATATAGGAAAGCCAAACGAATTATCACTATTAGTGAGAGCATGGTTGAAACCATGCAGCATTATGCTGGAAATAAGAAAATTGAAATAATTCCGATTTGGACAGATAATAACTATCTAAAACCAGTAGATGAAACAAATAATATCTTTATAAAGAATCATCACCTCGAAGGTAAGTTTATTGTGCTTTACTCTGGGAATTTGGGAGAAACAGCGAATGCTGAAGTGATGGTTGATTTAGCAATCAAACTTCGTGACGAGTCGAATATTCAATTTGTAATTATTGGTGAAGGTTCTCAAAAAAAACAGATCAGTCAACGAATAGAGGAGTTTGGATTGCAAAACTGCCTTTTTTTACCTAAACAGTCTGCAGAAATGTTTCCGTTTTCGCTTGCTTCTGCAAATCTTGCATTGGTAAGTTTGAACAAATCTGCGGGACGAATTGCATTGCCAAGTAAGTTGTATAGCCTTCTTTCGGTGGGAGTCCCTATTCTCGCTCTTTGTGATAAAGAATCGGCTTTAGAGAAGATTGTAGATAAATATAATATTGGAAAATGCTTCGATTTTGACAGTCTGGATGATGCCAATGGATTTATTCTGTCAATTTCGAAAGACCAACAGCTACAGGTAGACTACAAAACAAATGTTTTGGTTGCTTCCAAAAAATATGATGATTCAAACGTGTTAAAATTTATCATTTAAATTCGTGTGAAAAAGGATATGTATTGCAGATTAATTAAACCTCTTTTTGATTTTATAGTTGCGTTCATTGCGCTAATTATTTTGTCTCCAGTTCTCATTATTGTTGCCATTGCAATAAAGCTGGATTCACCTGGACCGATCTTTTTTCTACAGGAACGCTTAGGTCGAAATGGAAAGATATTTCGAATCTTTAAATTCAGGTCTATGGTTAATCGAAAAGATAACTTTGTAAAAGGCGAAGCACTGAAAGAGAATGATCCCAAAATTACGAAAGTTGGACGCTTTATCAGAAAAACAAGTCTCGATGAGATCCCACAGTTAATCAATATCGTGAAAGGTGATATGAGTTTTATAGGCCCACGTCCACCTATGGTGCATTATCCAAAGGTTTATGCCAACTACAATGATTTTGAACGGCAGCGTTTCGCTGTGAAGCCTGGTATCAGTGGATTAGCAGCTGTCAAAGCGCGTGAGGTGCACGATTGGTCGCTTAACATTCCAATGGATGTAGAATATGTTCAGAATCAGTCTTTGAAAATGGATTTCAATCTTTTTGCAGCTTCGTTATTTATGTTTTTCAAAACGAGTAATATTTATTCAAAGTAGAGTAGAAAATTTCACTATGGAAATTGGTAGTTTTATAGAGCTTGATACACGTAGAACTGGGGAATTTTTTCATTCCACAGAGATTGCTCGGTTGAATGCTGGACGATACGGTATTTTTCACGCCCTTCAAATCTATGGTGTGCGAAAGATATATATCCCATTTTATCAGTGTCCATCAGTTGCAAAATACTTATTGAACGAAGGTGTTGAAGTGAGAAAATATCATCTGACAATGGATTTTGAACCAGAGATTTCTACAATCGACGCTGATTCAGCTATTCTGATAGTTAATTATTTTGGCATTTTGGGAGAAGAAAAACTAATAAATGCTGCCAAGAGATTTAATCGTGTAATTATTGATAATTCTCAAGCTTTTTTTACTCAACCACTCAATAATTGTTTAAATGTCTATTCGCCAAGAAAATTTTTCGGTGTGCCTGATGGATGTTATGTTATAGGTACAGGTGCAACTCTGTTTGTGGACGACTATAAACAAGATTTTTCCTCAGATACTGCTTCATTTTTATTTAAACGTATAGAGTATGGATGTAGTAATATCTATGCTGAGCGTCAAGAAAATGAGCAGCGAATAGATGCGACTGGAATAAAAAAAATGTCGATTTTGACGGAAACTCTATTGTGTGGTATTGATTATCAAAGCATCAAAGAAATACGTCACAACAATTTTGAAACAGCTCATCGTTTGTGGTCAGGCATAAATAAGATAAATCCTACTCAGTTTTCTGATTTGGAGATAGCGCCTATGGTATATCCTTTGGTGATTGAGCAAAGTAATACAGTGACTGTTTTAAAAGAAAGCCAAATATATACTGGGCGGTGGTGGAATCATGTGATTTCAGAAGTTTCATCAGATTCATTTGAAGCGTATTTGTCAAAATATATGATTCCAATTCCAATTGATCAACGTTACGATGAGTCAACATTAAAACAGATAAATAAAACAATTCAAGACGCAACAAATAGTAAATGAAAATTGTCTCTATACATCAGCCCAATTATCTGCCTTGGTTAGGTTATTTTTATAAAATAGATCAATCGGATGTGTTTGTATTTCTTGACGATGTGCAATATTCTACTCAGGGGATGCACAATTTCCATTATATAAAGATGGCTCAAGGGCCATTCAGACTGAAAATTCCGGTTGAACAAAAAATGGGTGATTTAATCAATCAAGTACGTACGAAAGATGAGTTAGGTTGGAAAAACAGTCACCTCAAAACGATTGAGCATACGTATAAGAAAGCTCCATTTTACGAAGAAGTTTATACTGACTTTGCACGGTTGTTGCAAGTCGATTATCCGAATATAGCCCAAATGAATCAAACGATTATAGAATTCACGTGTCGTAAATTTGGTATTGCGACTGAATTTGTCAAATCGTCGGATTTAAGAATTGACACCTCGAGAGAAGAAAAAGTCCTTGATATTTGTGATGCCTTAGATGCAACGATTTATTATTCCGGATCTGGAGCTAAAGCGTATCAAATTGAAGATAATTTTACAAATAGAGGCTTGGAACTTCGTTATTCGCATTTTACACCGTTCGAATATCCACAATTTTTCGACGGATTTCAGTCGAATGTGTGTGTATTGGATTATTTGATGCATTGTGGTTACGATTGGAGAAAAGTAATAGAAAAGCAACATAATAGTTGAAATATGAAAAATATATTAATTGTAGCTCCTCATCCTGATGATGAAGTTTTAGGATGTGGTGGTGTGATAAGGAAGCATGTAAAATCAGGAGATACTGTTTTTATTTTGGTTATCACTCGAGGAAATCCCAAATTTTATTCTGACATAAAGATTGAAAATGTGAGATCAGAGGCTCGATCTGCCCATCAATTCCTTGGCGTTATTGAAACTCGATTTCTAGATTTTTATGCCCCTAATCTGGATACGACTTCTCAAGCTGAATTGTCCCAATCAATAGCGACATATATCAAAGAAAAGCAAATTAATACACTCTACTTACCTCATAGAGGGGATATTCACCACGATCATCGAGCCGTTTTCAATGCAGGTCTTGTAGCCGCTCGTCCGGTCAATGAAAATACCGTGACTCGAATTTATGCTTATGAAACTCTTTCTGAAACAGAGTGGGCTGCACCATTCGGTGATGATGCGTTTATTCCAACCCATTTTGTGAATGTAGAGACAGAATTTATTGACAAATTGGAAGCAATGTCTTTTTTTAGAACGCAAGTTCGACAATTTCCCAGCACACGGTCTTTGGAAACAATTGAAGCATTGGCTACGTTTAGAGGAGCAACTGTCGGTTTTCATCGAGCTGAGGCATTTATGGTGATTAGGACTATTGAAGAATAACTGATTGAATGGAAATATCCGTAGTATTGAGCAATGAGCTAATTGATAAAGAATGGATTGAAATTACCGATGGTTTCAATCAGTGCTTTGATACACAGAAACAACCTGCGGATATGAAAAACTATTATTCTTCGTCAATTTTGGGTTATTGTTTTCATGCCATTTGCCGCAACTTGTCAAACGAAATTATTGCTCATTCTTCTATTTTTCCTTATAAATATTGTGTGATTGATAAAGAATATCTTTTCGGATTAAGCGGCGGATCTTATGTATTGAAAGAATTTAGAAAAGAAGCTTTTTTGTATGTTGATTTGATTGAAGCACTTAAAGAACGGTCTTTAAAAGAGGGTGTGGTGGTGACTTATGGTGTGCCAAATGAGAATTCTTTTGAACTTACTACTGATTTCTTGGGGTCGACTTTCCTTAAATATCTGCATTTTTATCTTTTGCCGATCTCTTTTTCTAGTTTAAATCCAAGAATAAAAATAGCTTTTCTAGATAAGGTTAGCTCAATTTTGGCAACTTGTTGGATTGGAATAAATGCGATCAATTCAACCATTGTAGATTCTATAGAGCCTGTTAAACCCGTTCAACTTCTGCGAACTGAAGAGGTGAAAAATCTCCGTTTTGGTGATAAATATAAAAATGTTAAACAATCTGAGTATAGAGGTGTTTATAGAATTGTAGAAGAGCAGGGCGTGAAAACTGCTTATGTAATGGATTTTAGGAAGAATGAGCGTAGGTCATACCGCGCATTGGTTTTCTTGGTTCGATACATTCTTAATACTGAAAAGGTTGATGCAATTCTTTTTGTTGGTCAGCTCTCTTTTTTTCAAATGCTGTTGATAAAAGTACCTCAGCGGTTCGTACCTCAACGGTTGCCAATTACTTACGATATACTGGATAAATCAAGTAATGAATTTGTCCGTATGGTTTCAAATCCAGACAATTGGGATTTCAGTTTGATGAATTTCGATGCGCGCTAATCAATAATAATTATGGATATTAAATTTTTTGTAGAAAATGTAGCAGAGCAATTTATGGATACTGATCCATCTAATTTTTCTCCACAAACAAAATTTAAAGAGCTTGACGAATGGTCATCGCTCATGGCTCTGGCAATAATTGCTATGGTCGATGATTCATACCATGTTCGATTAAAAGGAAACGATATTCGCCAGTCAGTCACTATTGAAGATTTGTTTGTCAAAGTTAGTATGATGTTGTAATTTTGTGAAA
>JBAXGL010000012.1:0-22523 GCA_037139375.1 Bacteroidales bacterium
GTCATCAGGTCGGCGAAGGCATCGTTGGTGGTTTTGATTTCTATCGGCCAATCGCTCAATCCGAGGAAAGCGATGTCGGCTGCCAATGCGCCATTGAGCTCTGTCAGCAGTTGGTTGACCGAAGCCGTCTCTTGGTCGTAAGGCTTGAGTTCGATGCCGTTGTATTTGTCGAGCACAATCAGGATGCGATCCGCCGCTTTACGTTTACTCTCCAAAAAATGAGTGGTGAAACTGCTCGCTGCAAGGCGAAAACCACGTAGGCGTTCGTCGCGCAACACGTCTGTTTCGGCCATCTCCTTAGTATGACCGCTCTTTAGAATCACATTAAGGGCAGTGTTTTCGTCGTCGTACAACGAGCGATATGCCACAAACTGATTCACCACCTTGAGCTTGGCAGGGGTTTCATTTTCAATCAGTTTCACCAAATCGGTATGAAACTGAAAATGCTCTTCGTTACGAAGTTTTTCGTAATCCAACTTTTTAATTTTCATCTCATTTAAATTATTTATGTTACTAATTTGCCTTGTGAAGGCATATACTTGTTTTAGCATCAACATCCCGAAAAAGCCTTTATTAGAGGGCTTCGGAGGTTCCCGACGAGCCAACAGACAAATTGAGGGTGTCGGGGTTTCCCGAAAATGAGCCAACCGCCATTGGCGAGGTTTCGGGAACTTCCGAAAGTATGCCAACGCTCCGTGGGAAGGTTTCGGGAACTCCCGAAAGCGTGCCAATCGTCGTAGGCAAGGTTTCGGGAACTTCCGAAGGCATCCTAATGCCGTTGGCAGGGTTTCGGAACTCTCCGAAAGGTTGCCAACCACCGTTGGCTGATTTTCGGAGAAATAAAAGCTAAGTAAAATATAAATTGAGGCGAGAGCGATAGGCACATTGAATACCCACCTATATTTGAAAACGATGCAAATTTAAAAATAAGTTTTCAGACAAACAAACGATTTCAGGAGATATTTTCTGTTTTTATACAAAAAACAGTGCGACACCCGCCACACTGATAATTGCACCAACAATCTCCTTAGTAGTTATGCGTTGCTTCATCAAAAGAAGAGAAGGCGGGATGATGAGAATGGGTGTGATAGACATAATGGTAGATGCAATGCCAGCACTGGTATGCTGAATGGCATAGAGCGAAAACGAGACGCCAAGAAACGGTCCAAAGACAGAACCGAGTGTGATGCGCTTCATCGCAGGCAGGTTGCGCAAGCCTGTCATCACGCCCGACCATTTGCGAAGAATGGTGACCAATACCACAAAACCGACAATACCCGTCAGAATACGAATTTGGGTAGCAGCAAAGGCGTTGTAACTGCCCATGCCAATCTTACTAAAGATAAGTCCAAAAGCTTGACCTACGGCACCCATAAAAGCATAGAAAAGACCCCGAATAGAGTGCGAAACAGTGAAACGTCGCTCACCTTCGCCTCGATTGAGTATCACCAAAGCAATGCCACCCACGGTGAGCGTCATGCCAATGATACTGAACAGCGAGAGTGTTTCGCCAAGCATCAACCAACCGATAAGGGCAGTCATGGGTGGCACGAGCGTCATCATCAACATCGAGATGCGGGCACCTACCACGGTATATGATTTAAACAGGAACAAATCGCCTATGACGAAACCAATCAACCCCGACATCGAAAGCCAGAGCCATGCCTTTGGTGTGGCATCGGTGGGCAACCACATCCCGCGCATGATGTATGTAGACAGCGAAAGGAATAGCATCGCCAACACCAATCGGATGATGTTGACTGGTATAGAACCGACCTTATGGCTTGCCGATTCGAATGCCAAAGCAGTAGCTGTCCAGCAGATTGCAGTTAAAAGTGCGGCAAATTCGCCTATGTGGGATTGAAGCATTATGGCTTAATTAGGTACGATTTGGGATGCTGCTATTTTTCAGTAGACCCTATTTCAGAAAGCTTGGCATACTACTCCTTGCCTATGGCAATAGACCGACTGCCATCGCTGTTTTCGGAGATTCTGACCTCAACGTAATCACCTGGCAAAAGGTCGTGAATCCTTTCGGGCCATTCGATAAAGCAGAGTGCGCCACTGTAGAAATAGTCTTCGTAACCAAAATCGAATGCCTCTTCCACCTTGTTGATGCGGTAGAAATCGAAATGATAAATTAATTCTCCGGTATTAGATCGGTACTCATTGACGATAGCAAAAGTGGGTGAGTTGATCACATCTTCTACGCCCAACTCCTCGCAAACAGCCTTGATGAATGTGGTTTTTCCAGCACCCATCGAGCCGTAAAATGCAAAAACTGTGCTATCGCCCATCAGGTTGATAAACTCGCGAGCAACTTCTCTGATTTGATCTAAATGCGCAATCTGAAGCGTCATATTTTATTTGGGATCTAACGTGATGAATGGAATAAGCATCTCTTCCATCGAAATGCCTCCGTGTTGAAATGTATTTTTGAAATATCCAGCGTAATAGTTGTAGTTATTAGGATATGCAAAGAAATCGTCGTTCATCGCAAAAATGTAAGAAGAACTCAGATTGGGAGCAGGCAAACCATATTTCTCTGGATGACGCATCTCAAACACTTGCTTCGGATTATAATTGAGATTTTTACCCACCTTATAGCGTAAATTGGTATTCGTATTGCGATCGCCAACCACCTTTATCGGGTTCTCTACGCGAATAGTTCCATGATCGGTGGTGAGTATAACCTTGTACTTCTTTTCTGCCAATATACGAAACAAATCGGCAGTCGTTGAGTGCTTGAACCACGACTCGGTGAGCGAACGATAAGCAGCTTCTGAAGAAGCAAGTTCGCGAATCATCTTCGATTCGGTACGAGCATGCGAAAGCATATCAATAAAGTTAAGCACTACCACATTGAGTTGGCTCTTCTCATATTCCGAGAAATTCTGCAAAAACTTCTCTCCAAGCTGCGAGTCATTGATTTTGTTGTACGAAAAACTGTAATGCTTTCTGTAACGGTCTATCTGAGTTTGAATCAAAGGAGCTTCATTCAGGTTTTTCCCTTCTTCTTCCTCTTCATCTACCCAAAGCTGTGGATACATTTTCTCAATTTGCAACGGCATCAATCCCGAAAAGATAGCATTTCTAGCGTATTGTGTGGCTGTAGGCAATATACCATAATAAAGTTCCTCATCGAAATTAAAATGTTCCGAAAGCATCTTCTTCACCACATACCACTGGTCGAGTCTGAAATTATCAATCAAAATAAAGAACACCTTCTCTCCATCGTCGAGTATCGGAAAAACACGCCTTTTAAATAAATCGGGGCTCATCATCGGGCGAGTATCGGGATTCGAAATCCAGCTTTCGTAATGATTACGAATAAACTTGCTGAACGTTGTATTGGCCTCCTTTTTCTGCATTTTCAGCAAATCGTCCAACTGGTTGGTAGTCTCTTCCAACTCCAACTCCCAATAAACAAGTTTTTTGTACACCATCATCCAATCAAAATAGGTATACGAATCGTTGATTTGCATGCTTATTTTATTGAATTCTTGCTGATAATTGACAGTGGTGGTTTCTGAAATGATCTCTTTTTTATGAACATTCTTTTTGATGCTCATCAAAATTTGATTCGGATTAACAGGCTTAATCAGGTAATCAGCTATTTTACTACCAATTGCCTGATTCATGATATTCTCCTCTTCACTTTTGGTAATCATCACCACTGGCACAGAAGGATTAATCTCTTTAATAAACGAAAGCGTTTCGAGACCGCTCAACCCTGGCATATTTTCATCCAGAAAAATCATATCGTAATTCTGATCTCTACACAAATCAATCGCATCACGACCATTGGAGACGGCAGTCACATCATAACCCTTCTCTTCCAAAAAGAAAATATACGGTTTCAGGAGTTCAATTTCATCGTCAACCCAGAGCAAACGGTCTTTCTTTAGCATTTTTATTTATTATTTATAAGCTGAATTTAATCTTTAGTCAATCTATTTATTCCCAAAATTCTTCTCGAAGAACGTGAAATACTCATCAAATGTTCTTCCTTTTAATAAACTTTCAAAGTTTTTCTCCGATATCAACACGGTTTTAAGTTGGGCAGGAAGTCTGTTAGCTATCCCTTTCTCGCCAAACAATCGCTGTCTGTAAATCAACACCTCACTTAACGAAGCAAATCCTTTCACCCTCAACAACCCAATACCTTGCAACGGCAACATATCAAAATCGAAATCGCGAATAGCAAAATTGGTAAAGTTGAAACCGGCTACTTCATACATCAAACGGTTGTTGTAAGTCGAATCTGCAGGATATACAAACAAGATGAAGTGTGGCGAAATCGGATCGACAGTGAACTCCGCCACTTTCTGAATAGATGTCTTATCTGCATCACTTGCTTTGGAGCTAAGTTTCGTATTCCAGATATCATTAGTCACCACCTGACCCGATAGCGGCTTGCCTTGCACCAAAATAGACATCATAGTTCCAGCTAAAGAAGCAACATCTGCATCAGGATATTTATTCAAAATCTCAGCCAACGAAGTTTTGAAATCATCTGTTCGTTTCTCCGAAAGGAAAGAAAGAGCATTCAGAAAAGCAAACTTAGGCATCAATTTAGATAGCGGATATTTTTCTTTCACTTCTATGTAAGAAGCCCTAACTGATTTTATGTCGTTCTTCAAAAAGTCAGCATACGTTTTCTGATACAATATTTCGACCTCACTCTTCTTTTTGAGGTAATTCTGAATGTAATTCGGATCTGAAAGTGCGATAGAATACTTATTGTCGGGGAATTCGCTAATCAACATCGTTTTATACCTGTCAGACATCGAATTATCATTCATTTGTTGACCAATCAAATAAAGATTGTAATAAATATCAGGACGATTCATCGTCTTAGGATACCGATTCAAGACATTATTGAATGTAGAAATGGCAATCGGAAAATCTTCCAACCTATTTTTGTAAACCAACCCCATATTATAGAGTCCGTCGCACACAATATCATTGGCATTCTTTATCTCCTCATCAGTTTTAGGTATTTGTTGCAAATAATATTGTGGATTTTTAGGATCCGAAACTTGCGCCACTTTCAGACTATCTTTTTTGAGTGTATCATTTTTTTCTGTAGCATTGTTCGTCTGAGAGTTACTGTCTCCAAAGCTGAAAGACGATTTACTTTTTCTCCTCCAGTTGTCTTCAAGTTTACGACTACCCCATCGACTTTGGAAGTCAGCTTTACCTTTCGACACGCTTGCAGTATTGTAGAAATACCACGATTTATCACCATTCAAGTTTGGCATCGATGGATTCTGCATTCTTGCATTTGGATTTTCCGATTGTTCATCTTGACGCTGCGCCTGCTCCATCAATAACTTTTCACGATCAGCTATCTTTTTATCCTCCGCCTCCTTTTTTGCAAGTTGCGCAATAATCTTCTCCACCACTTTCAATTTTTCAGCATCAGACAGTGACGATATATAGAGCAAACTATCCTGCAAATGAACATTTTGATAATGAAGAATCAACTCGTCTAAAGCCTCCGATCGTTTCGAAAGTCGCGTATATTCGGGATGTTCTTTCCCAATTGCAGCTAATGCTTCGCTGTAACAAGGTTGTGCATCGGTGTATTTCTTTGTAATAAAATAAATATCGCCTAATTTAATTTGACTAAGCGATTTTTGATTGATGTTTTTCTCCCCTTTTTTAATTGAAAGTACATAATTCTTAATGGCTTGGGCTGTGTCTTTTTTGTTTAAATATATATTCCCTATAGCATAATACAACTGATCAAGAAAGTCTTTATTCTTGCCTTTTTTTGTCATAGAAACAAGCTTCTTTAGAACATCATTACTTTTCTCATTTCCCATACACTCCGTTTGCTTGATACGGGCAGAAAACTCCATTTCATAAGGAGGCATCAGTTTTATCACCTTATCATAAGCTAAATAAGCCTTATCTAATTGACCACCTTCGGCATAAATTTGACCCAACAAATAATTCAATCGGTAGCGTTGAATATTATTGCTTTCATTAGCAAGTGCATATTCAATATTTGGAATAGCACTTTGTGGTTGTCGCTGTTTGAGCAGCAAATCAGCAGTAGCGATATTCCACAGCACTTTGTTTTTTGCATTCAACTCATTTGGTTTGATTTTATGCAGAATATCTTCAGCCTCATACAGCCAATTTAGTTCTGCTAAGCAGCGCGCATTCCATATTTGCGATTCAACAACTACGTTAGGCAAATTTCGGAAGTGACGAATAATATATTGAAATGTGGAAGAGGCCGCCATAAAATCACCTTTATAGAATTGCGCACGAGCCAAGGTCAACCACACATTATGCAGAAACGGATTATACTCTTCGGTCTGTTGCCACTCTTTATATTTTGGAGATCCAACAAGGCTGGTGGAAGCTGGTTTTGCTTTGATGGAATGAAGTTTTATCGCTTTTTGGCATTTGTCAATCGTTCGATCATATTCGCCATTTGTTTGTCCCTTAAGCTTACTCACTGGATGAATAGGTAGCAATTGCGTGAAGTTTTCGTTGTAATTCTGCAACTGCATTTTGGCAGCCTTATTATAATTTACTTCCCCATTATAAAAGATATTATATCGAGTAGTAAACCCCTGATAAAATCGGGAGATTGCAGTATTTTTTTCGGTTGAACAACTAGATAGAAATAAGATTACAATCAGTTGAAACAATAATAAGAGTGGTCTATTATTCTTCAAAATATTTCATTTTATTATTAAACAAGATTGAAAGGCAAATATTGTGAGTTAATCTTGCAAACTTACATATAATTGAGCAATATTCTATGACTCTACATACAACAAAATGGCTTCATCCAAGTAAAATTACATCTAAATACGTTGATTTGTGCCCTATATATATAATGAATATTGCTTATAATAGCTATCTTTGCGCAAAACTGTAGTATGTTTCGCTTATTTAAAAGTAGAATTGCTCTATTTATTATTTTTATCTTTTCCAGCCAATTCCTCTTTCAAGTAAAATCGCAGGAATTCAAAGTCGTCATAGATGCTGGGCACGGTGGCAAAGACCCTGGAGCCATTGGATCGCGAACAAAAGAGAAAGACATCAATCTGGGCGTAGCACTTCAGCTTGGTGAAATGATAAAAGAACGCCAGCCTGATGTAAAAGTCATTTATACGCGCGACGATGATTTTTTTGTAGAATTGCAAGACCGTGCCAATATTGCCAACCGATCAAAAGCTCAACTTTTCATTTCTATTCACACCAATTCAGCCAAGAGTAGAGATGCCAGAGGCACTGAAACTTACACGATGGGGCTTCGTAGAGCGAACGAAAATCTAGAAGTCGCTAAACGCGAAAATTCGGTAATCTTGCTTGAAGACAATTACAAAGTAAAATACGAAGGATTCGACCCTACATCTTCCGAATCATATATTATGTTCGAATTGCTTCACGATCGATTTATAGAACAAAGCATCTCAATGGCATCTTCAGTTCAAAAAGAGTTTAGAGACTCAAACTGTATAGACCGTGGTGTGCGTCAAGATGTATTTTTAGTACTACGAAACACTGGAATGCCTAGTGTATTGGTCGAAGTAGGATATATCTCAAACCCTACTGAAGAGGAATTTTTACGTTCAAAAGCTGGTCAACAAAAATTAGCTTCATCTATATACGCAGCTTTCTGTCAATTCAAGCGAAATTTCGACAATCGCCAGGGTCGTCAGGTATCAGCACCTAAAGCTAAAATTGAAATCCCAGAAAAAAGAGATACAACCACAACAATTGAAAAGACAGGCTCTGCAACATCAGTTCAATTAATATATAAAATCCAATTGTTTGCCACACCAACCAAACTAAAATCAAACTCTGCACAATTTAAAGGGCTCAATCCAGTAGACTTTTTTGAAGAGAAGAATTTATATAAATACACCTATGGCTCATCAACTGATTTAGCTGATATTTCAAAAAAAAGAAAAGAAATATCTTCAAAATTTAAAGACTGTTTTATTGTAGGGTTTAGAAATGGCGAAAAAGTATTCACAAAATAATTATTGAATAAATAGATTAAAATGAGAAAGTTCACGAAAGAAGTAAAGATTGCTATCGCTGCCATCTTAAGCTTAATGCTTCTATATTATGGCATTAACTATTTAAAAGGCATAAATCTCTTAAAACCGGCAAATTACTACTATTTGGTCTTGCACGATGTGGCTGGCTTAACTATTTCTAGCCCTGTGTATGTTGATGGATTCAAAGCTGGGTTAGTTCGCTCGTTTGAATACGACTACGAACATCCCGGTAATATAATCGTAGAAATCTCAATGGATAAGAAAATGCGGATTTCGAAAGGCAGCAATGCTCAATATAAAGGCGATGTGTTAGGTACTGCGGTTATTAATTTGATGCTGAATATCGACAGCAAAGAGTTTTATCAACCCGGAGACACACTACCATCAAAACATTCAATAGGCTTGATGGACAAAGTGGAAAACGAAATGCTGCCTCGTTTTGCCCTTGTTCTTTCACGAATAGACTCTGTTTTGGCAAGTATTCAAAAAGTAGTATCGAATCCTGCACTTAATCAATCAGTAAATAATATAGCTGCAACTACTGAAGAACTTAGCAAATCTTCAGAAGCTTTAACAAGTATTATGAATACGGATTTACCAAAAATTACAGATAATTTAAAAAAGATTACTAATGACTTTTCAACTGTAAGCAACAATATCAAAAAGGTTGACTTTGCTCACACAATCTCTACTGTGGATACGACTTTAACCAATCTAAAAACTCTCACAGGGCAACTCAACAAGCCGAATAATTCACTAGGATTATTATTAAAAGACAGGGTTTTATACGACACTCTATCGGCAACTGCAACTAACGCAAATCAATTATTGATAGACCTAAAAGCGCATCCTAAGCGATATGTTCATTTCTCTATTTTTGGCAGAAAATAAATTAACAATTTAGAATCAATCTATATTGTAAAAAATGTAGCAAAATTGTAATGAAATTGTAACAACCCCCATCTAGTAAGCGATTGGGCAGAGTAGCTTTAAATATGTTTTGTAACATATTTTCAGAAAAATACACCTAATCAACTGAAATACAAACAGATAATAATTAAACAAGACCTTTCTAATTGGGTAGAAAGGTCTTTTTATAACTGCCTGAATTTAAAACAGATATTCAAAACCGCGACAAAAAGTGAATTTATTGCATTTTTTTTATTGAAAGATTTAGCAGAAATTTGTAACTCGAAGTTGGAAATAAAATTGAATTAATTGATATGCGTTTAAGTTATTCAGAAATCTGGGATCAGTGTCTTCAGATCATAAAAGATAATGTTTCAGATTCTGCTTATGCTACATGGTTTGCACCTATCGAACCTCTCCAATATGAGAATAAGGAGTTGTTAATCTGCGTTCCCAGTATGTTTTTCTTTGAATATCTTGAGGAAAAATACATTGGGTTACTACACAATACCATTCAACGTGTTGCTGGACCCGATACCAAACTAATGTATCGAGTACTTGTCGAAAATGAATCTAAAAGCACGACCGACTGGCAAAGTGCACCCTCATATCCTGAAAAGAAAAAACCATCTGCGTCAAAAGACCTAAAAAAAATACCAGATCCTTTTGCTCAGCGCGTTTATGAAGACTTAGATCCACAGCTTAACTACAACCACACTTTTGAGAATTTTTTTGCAGGAATAAGCAATAAACTAACCCGAACAGCTGGAGAATCCATTGCCAATAATCCTGGCAAAACTGCATTTAATCCCCTTTTCATTCATGGCGAATCAGGCGTAGGTAAAACTCACTTGTTAAATGCTATTGGTGCAATGACAAAAGAGCTGCATCCTAACAAACGCGTTTTGTATGTTTCTACACATCTTTTTCAAATTCAATATACTGATGCAGTTATCAACAACAGTGTAAATGATTTTATCAACTTCTACCAAAGCATTGATGTATTATTGATAGATGATATACAAGAACTTTCTGGGAAAATACAGACCCAAAACACATTTTTCCATATTTTCAATCACTTGCATCAAAACAACAAACAATTAGTAATGACCTCGGATCGTCCTCCAGTTTCTTTGCTTGGGATGGAACCACGATTGTTAACTCGTTTCAAATGGGGTTTGACCGCTGAATTGGAGAAACCAGACTACCTGCTTCGCAAAATTATCCTTCAAAACAAAGTTCATCACGACGGATTATCAATTTCGGAAGAGGTATTGGATTATATCGCTAATCATGTAACTGAGAATGTTCGTGATATGGAAGGCGTAATAGTTTCTTTGATGGCTCATTCTATGGTTTATAACCGAGAAATTGATCTTGAATTAGCAGAACGAGTATTAAGTAAATGTGTTAAATTTGAAAAAAAGGAACTCACGATAGAGCAAATTCTCGATACTGTTTGTCAATTTTACAATGTGGATCAACGCATGGTAAGTTCTAAATCTCGCAAAAGAGAATACGCTCAAGCACGCCAAATTTCGATGTTCCTATCCAAAAAGCTGACTGATCAATCATTCTCTCGAATTGGTCTTTTAATAGGAAAAAAAGACCATGCAACAGTATTACACGCTTGCAAGACAATCAAAGGTCTTATTGAAATGGACAAAAATCTACGCACACAAATAGATGAAATTGAAAAACAATTGAAAAAGTAAATTTTCCAATACAAACATAAAACCCGCGACAACTAAGTTCTCGCGGGTTTTGTATTTATTATCTGCCACTTTGTGTGATCATCTCTTTCAATTTATCGTTTAACGTACGATTAGCAATCAGGTCTTCTAAAGAAATATGCATTCTATAGCGCCAGTAATGACGAGGATTAGACGGCAAGTTTATTCGCTCCTCATCAGGATTAGAATGACGGACATCTCCATCTATCGACAACCAATCTTGCAAAGGCAGAATAACCAACATTGAGGGTGACCAAAGGTGATTTCGTATTATATTTTCACAAATATGCGGCTCACAGAAAGCAGGTGCTTGCCCATATTTTCCCAATATTTGATTGAAATATCGTTGTGTTTTGTCTCCATTTTCTTCCCACCATCCGCGTAAAGTACTCATATCGTGAGTTGATGTTGTTGACACCGACAAATAAGGATAATAATCTGTTTGACCAAATTCTATGCGCTCATCCTTAGGCATACGTTGAATTTCTAAGCTCAAAATCTGAAGCTGATCCATAACAGCAGGAACACATTTTGGAATCATCCCCAAATCTTCGGCGCAAACCAACATGGATGTTGACGAAATCAATGTTGGGAGTTTCTTCATCGACTGTTGATACCAAAAATCGTTGTGACGATTGTAGAAAAAATCATTATACAGACGATTAAAATTATTCTTTTCATAATCTGATAATGCGTTGTAACTAAACGTATATTGAGCCGATATGCGTGGATGATATTTATTTGGCTCAATCGGATCGTTCACAAACAATAAATCGCTGACAAGACTGTAAAGCCCTTCTCGTATAGTCTCACTTTTTACATCTGTTTTGCCTTCAAAACAAACCTTTATTTTCTGTTGTGTATTGTATTCTCTCTTCAATTCGTATTCAAAGTTGTCCTTCTGAAGAAGAAATAGCCCAAGAACCTCAGTAAAATATTCTCCAAATATTTTACGCAATGTGTAGTCGTAAATATATGGCTTTGCATGCCTTTTCTCATGGAATGGAAAGCCGTAACTTTCAATTTCCTGAATGGAAAGCGGAATTGCGGGAGTAAAATGGCCCAAAAGACCATGAACAGCATCAGTTGGTACTTCCCAAATTCTGAAAAAGCCCAAAACGTGATCAATCCGATAGGCATCAAAATAGTCTGCCATTTTCTTGAACCTTCGTTTCCACCAGTTAAACCCATCTTTTTCCATTTCAGCCCAATTATAGGTCGGAAATCCCCAATTCTGACCATTTATAGAGAAATCGTCTGGAGGAGCACCTGCTTGCCCGTTCATATTAAAATAATGAGGCTCTGTCCATGCATCCACACTTGTAGGGCTTATTCCAATTGGAATGTCTCCTTTTATTATCACCTGATGCTGGTGAGCATACTCCACAGATTCTCTCAACTGAATATCTAAATGATATTGCAGAAACAAATGAATGGATATTTCAGAAAATAATGCAGATTTTGGATTCAAAAGCTCTTCAATTTCAGTTTGTTTATATGTAGAATGTGTTTCCCATAATCTGTAATCGGGAGTATTGTATTTGTCACGAAGATAACAAAATGCCGCATAAGGAATCAACCAACTTTTATTGGAATCAAAAAACTCTTTAAACTCTTTGGATTTCAAAGTTTTTGCGCCATCTTGTTTGAAAACCTGATTAAAATACTCCCATTTTGCTTTTGTTACTGCTTCATAATCAATAACAATTAACTCATTCAACGATTTAGCAATTGTGTCGAAATAATCCATTTTCTTGGTATCTGTCAACACTCCTATCTTTCTTGGATTGAGATATACTGGATGTAATGCAAAAATAGAATTTGAGTTGTATGGATATGAATCTTGCCAATTATGATTCATCGTTGTGTCGTTAATGGGCAAGATCTGAATGATTTTTTGACCAGTGGCGACAGCCCATTGAACTAGTTTCTTTAAATCACTAAACTCTCCAATTCCGTAACTTTCATTTGTCCTCAAAGAGAATACTGGCACAGCCACACCAGTTCCTTTCCAATTCTGAAGCGGATTATTAAAATGAATGCCACTTAATATGACAGATTCGCTTTTCTTAATCTTACCTATAAAAAGCGAACGATTCTCGCTCCACTCCCACCCTATAATTTTGTTTGTGGCTGTTTCAATTAATACAAATTTAAACTCAATAACAGACGGTAATTTCGCTCCATTGATTGTCAATTGCCATTCTGGAAAATTTTTGGAGTTCAATTTTAGTACTTTTTCTTGACTCCAATTTCCAAGTTCACTGCAATTTCCAATTATTCCTAAAGTTAAATTAGGTGCAACTGTGGGTGCAAAAACTCTAACAGTAAGACTTTGTTTGTATTTTTTTAAAGTAATGTTTTTCTCATTTTCTCTCAGAAACAATGTTTTTGTAAACGCTGACGAGAAGAATGGGTTATTTGGAGGCATAGATTGCCAATGGTCTTGAAGCTTGTAGGATTCATTCTCTGTACTCTCAAAGAGACGAGGACTCCCCCATTCGTGAGATATTAAAGAATCATTTTCTCGAACAAGGTATGAGTAATGAAAACTTATTGGTTCGTCTTTAAATTCAACCGCAGCAAACCAGTTTCCATTTCCTTTATGCTTGAGGGTGATTGCTTTCTTTAGGTCATCATTTCCTAATTCAGCGATATCACCAATGAGTTGAATTTCTTCCCCCCATTTTGTTTGATAGTTGATATTAAATTCAATGTGTGCCATAGTTTCGATTTTGGTATCAAATTAAGAAATATTAAAGCAAAAATAAAATAAAATACTGACGAACTGCAGAATTAGAATGACCAAAAGTAAGTATTTAATACAACAACGGTCTCGACTAATTCGCCGAAACCGTCGTTCTAACTTTATTTTGCTAAATTCAAGCTATCAACCACATTTTGAATTACCACAAGAAGTGCAAATCAGGCAACCTTCTTGGTAAATGAGTGATTCGTTGCCACAACTTGGGCAAGTTTGCCCTTTGGCCTCGGTACCATTCGGAAGGTATTTCTTCAAAGCACGCTCTACGCCATTTTTCCAAGTATTAATGGATTCGTTGTCGAGCTCGAGTCCCGATACCAATTTCAAAACCTGATCAATCGGCATTCCATAGCGCAATACGCCCGAAATCAATTTAGCATAGTTCCAAAATTCTGGATTGAATTTGTCGGAAAGACCTTCAATCGTAGTTTTGTAACCTCTGCGGTTGGAGTACTGGAAGTCGTACCGTTTGTGTCCGTTTTCATCTGTGTTTTTGATGATTTTTCCTTGCGACACAATTTTAGGTAATGAAATTCCATCTTCGTCGTCGGCCAAACCTGTGAATATTTCGTAAGGTTTGTTGTTGTGGAGCCCAACGAAGGCAATCCATTTTTCTTTGTTATTTTGGAATTTTACAATGTCAGCTATCAATTCTTTGGGTCTGCTAGTCAACGGTTCGCCCATTACTTCGGGAGTCTCTTTTTCGCTTGCTGATACCAATACGCCAGAGCGAGAGCCATCGCGGTAAACAGTACATCCTTTGCATCCGCATTTCCAAGCTTCAATATAAAGTTGACCTACCAACTCTTCGTTGACATCGGCTGGCAAGTTAATGGTTACGCTAATAGAGTGATCTACCCATTTTTGGATTCTACCTTGCATTTTCACCTTTTGCATCCAATCGACATCGTTCGATGTTGCTTTGTGATAAGGCGACTGGAGCACCAACTCATCTACTTCGGCTGAAGTAAATTTCTTGTCGGTTGCGATACCATTTGCCTCCATCCAAGTCACAAATTTGTGGTGGAAAACAATGTACTCTTCCCAAGTATCACCTGATTCGTCGGTGAAATCCACACGTGTTTGAGGGTCATTCGGGTTTACTTTGCGACGACGTTTGTAAACTGGTAAGAATACTGGTTCAATGCCCGAAGTCGTTTGTGTCATCAAACTGGTAGTACCCGTTGGTGCAATGGTGAGACATGCAATGTTACGTCGTCCATATTGTTTCATCTCTTTGTAAAGGTCTGCATCTGCATCCTTTAGACGGTTGATGAATGGGTTGTTTTCTTCGCGTTTAGCATCGTAAATTTCGAATGCTCCACGTTCTTTTGCCATAATCACAGATGATCGATAGGCTTCGATTGCCAATGTTTTGTGGATATTTTCAGAGAAATCAGTAGCTTCTTCGGTACCATAACGGAATCCCATGGCCGCTAACATATCGCCTTCAGCTGTAGTACCCACACCTGTTCGACGGCCACGAATAGTTTTACTTTTAATTTTCAACCAAAGATTTCTTTCTGCCAATTTTACCTCATCGGTTTCGGGATCGCTATTGATTTTTTGAAGAATATTATCGATTTTCTCCATCTCCAAATCGATAATATCATCCATAATGCGTTGGGCTAACTGAACGTGTTTTTTGAATAATTCATAATCAAAATAAGCCTCATTAGTAAATGGATTTACAACATACGAATAGAGATTAACCGCTAATAATCTGCAGCTATCGTAAGGACAAAGTGGAATTTCGCCACAAGGATTTGTCGAAACAGTATTGTAACCTAAATCGGCATAACAATCCGGCACCGATTCACGTATAATAGTATCCCAAAACAAAACACCTGGCTCTGCTGAACGCCAAGCATTGTGAACAATTTTTTTCCACAAAGCATTAGCATCAATTTCGTTTACAGTAGTAGGATTCGCCGAATTTACTGGATATTGTTGTGAATATGGTGTACCCGAAGTAACCGCTTTCATAAAGTCGTCATCGATTTTCACAGAAACATTTGCTCCGGTAACTTTTCCTTCAGTCATTTTGGCATCTATGAAAGTCTCAGAATCGGGGTGTTTGATAGACACACTCAACATCAAAGCGCCTCTTCGACCATCTTGCGCTACTTCGCGAGTCGAGTTGGAGTATCGCTCCATAAAAGGGACAATACCTGTTGAAGTCAACGCAGAGTTCTTCACTGGTGAGCCTTTTGGACGTATGTGTGACAAGTCGTGACCAACACCGCCGCGGCGTTTCATGAGTTGCACCTGCTCTTCGTCGATGCGAATCACTGCACCATATGAGTCAGCAGAGCCTTCCATTCCAATTACAAAACAGTTTGACAATGATGCGATCTGAAAATTATTACCGATACCAGTCATCGGGCTACCTTGTGGAACTATGTATTTGAAGTCGTTAAGCAAGTCAAGTAGATCAGTTTTGCTCAGTGGGTTGGGATATTTCTCTTCGATACGTGCCACTTCGCTGGCTATTCGATCGTGCATATCTTGAGGTGATTGCTCATAGATTTTACCGTACGAATCTTTTAGGGCATATTTGTTGACCCATACTCTTGCTGCTAATTCGTCTCCTTTAAAGTACTCGAGTGATGCTTGATTGGCTTCGTCGAAAGTGTAAGTTTTTTGTCCCACAGGTCGTAATATTTTCGTTAATTAAGTTAATTATATTTTTGATTCAACTTATCATCAATAAATATTTTGCAAGTTTATGAAAAACATTTTAATTGACAAAATTTGCAAGCAACAAAATATTCAATTATTTTAATATTTTCCAAAAAGTCTTGTATTTAACTGATATTCAATAATATAAGTTTTTAAGCACCATATAAAGTTTTCCAATATTTGAATCGCCTGATTTTAAATTGATTAGACCAATTTCATATTTTTTGAATTATAATTGAGAACAAATTTACTATTTTTACTATCTTTGAGGCGTATTCTGAGTGATAGTTATATTTATTTTTGATTCTTTGGTAAAATATACTTAAAATAATTTCTAATTTTCCAACAATAACCATCAAAAGAGAAATCATGTTAGACATTTTGAAAAACAGAAGCACCGTCAGAAGCTACAAAACTACACCAATTGATGAATCTTTACTGAACGACCTACTTGAGGCATCGATAAGGACTTCCACCACGGGCAATATGCAATTATACAGTATAGTAATCACACGGGATGAAAAAATTAAATCGGAGTTATCACCATTGCATTTCAACCAACCAATGATAAAACAAGCTCCTATCTTAATGACTTTTTGTGCCGATTATAATCGTTTTGACAAATGGTGTCATTTACGAAATACGGATGCAGGTTGTGATAATTTTCAGGCTTTTATGACAGCAGCGATTGATGCACTTTTGGTGGCACAGACATTTTGCGTAGCGGCTGAGTCTAAAGGATTGGGTATTTGCTACATCGGAACTACAACCTATACGACTTCTTCTATTTCGAAAGTGCTCAATTTGCCGAAGTTTGTAGTGCCATTAGCCACTATTACATTAGGTTATACTGATTCAACTCCTGATCAAGTAGAACGGCTACCACTCGAAGCGATTATACACCAAGAGCAATATTCAGATTATTCGGAAGAGGAAATTCGTAAACACTATTTAGCAAAAGAAAATTTGGAAGTCAACAAGCGATTTGTTACTGAGAATAACAAGCAAAATCTCGCACAGGTTTTCACTGAAATACGTTACACGAAGGCAAATTTTGAGAAATTTTCAAACGAATTACTGTCTGCTATTCGTGAACAAGGATTTGAATTTTGAAGAGAAATACTCAATATTGGACAATAGGCCAATATTGCACTGAAATATTGATGCTGCGAAGCTTTCAAGCATCCTATTCTTTCACAAACCTGCCATTTATCCATTTCAGAACGATGGATGACTTAAGGGCTGGCCAAATTTTCTGAAAATCTTCTTTACTTAGATAGTTTTCGGCATCGAGCGAAACGGAGATTTCGGTTGTAGTCTGATTAAACGTGTAGTTATAAAACTCGATGTCAATAGAGTTAATTAAGGCGGGGTCTATTTTTGAGGCATCGATAAACCAACTGAGTTGCGGAGCAGGCAGAATCGGTTTTGCATCTAATTTTTTCCAAGTTGAGGTAAAGAACATCACTTTACTATCGGAAGCATTTCCCATAACAGTTTTGACAACGGCAATCAACCTGGTCGTGTCACTTAGCGGCAAAAGCTTGACTTGAGCCATTGAGTTGGAATTCAGTTGTATAACAATAAAATCATCGTTCAACGATTTCAATTCGCTTGTTCCCTTCAATAAATTTTCAATCGTCGCTTTTTTGCTTGCCTTAAATAAGTCAATCATATCTTTTCGGTTGTCGAGACTCAGATACGGAAAAATATAGTTGGGCATAGCTGTGAAAAACGGAGCAATGGATTGTGCTGATGCTGTAAGCGCAACGACTAAAATTAGAACAGTAACGAATATTTTTTTCATAATATAAAGAGCCCAGCATTCCTCCCGAGGAGAGGTGATAGAGCTGTGTTTGAGTTTTACAAAGTCATAATGATTGATAATATATTAGAATCTCTCTTTTTTCTCCAAAGAGAGATTTTCTATTTCGTGCCCAAATATAAGAAAAACATTCCCAACAACACTAGCACGATGTCGATAGCTTTACTCTTGATGTTTTTTTCTTGCAAAAATAGCGCTCCGCAAGCAAAGGACACAACTACTCCACTCCGCCGAACCATCGACACAATAGATATCATGGAATTTTGATCGCTCAGTGCGTAAAAATAAACGAAATCTGCTAGACAGAGAAAAACCGAGATAAAAAGAATGCTCCAACGCCATTCGAAAGGGGTTGAATTTTTACGTTGCGGAACCCAAAGCACCAACAAGATGACCGCCATTATGACAAATTGGTAAAAAGTGTACCACACCTGAACAGTCATTGGATCAAAACTTTTCAACAAATATTTATCGTATAGCCCACTCATTGAACCAGTAAGCGTGGCAAGTACTGTGTAAAAAATCCACTTATTGTTTCGGAAATTAATTCCCTCTTTTTTCCCCGATAAAGAGAGTAAATAAAAAGATACAATAGAAATCGACACCCCAATCCATTGATATAAATTGAGTCGTTCACCAAAAATAAGCAGTGCACCCAGCAAAACCAATATCGGCTGTGTGGCTCTTATGGGTCCTGTGATAGTGATGGGCAGGTGTTTCATGGCAAAATAGGTGAACAACCATGATGTGAGAACAATAATGGCTTTGAGCACGAGAAATAACTGCGTCACCCAATCAATAGGTCTCACATATACGAGAGTATCCTTCAACCATTCGGGTGATGTATGCGAAAGAATAACCAAAGGTAAAAAAAACAGACTTCCAAACAGTGTATTTAGAAACAGAACCGGAATGACCGCATTTTGATTAAGGGATATTTTCTTGAAAAAATCATAAAATCCCAAAAGTGACGCGGAGAGAAATGCTAAAGATAACCACATAATAATTTATTAAGGGAATGAGGGATTGAGGAAATGATAAAACCAATCTCTATTTTAATCCTCTTGCTTCAATCCCTCATTCCCTACATTTATTGGGTAAGTAATGTCTGCCAAAAAAAGTGCATGCGCTGGAACCGAGAAGCCCGCTTTACAACGATCTTTTACTTCAATTATTTGACGTAACTCGTCCATATTGAGTTTGCCTCGACCTACATCCAAGAGTGTTCCGACCAAAGCACGCACCATATTTCGAAGAAAACGATCGGCTTGTATGGTAAAAACCCACAACCCGTTTTCGAATGTCCATTCAGCCTTCATTATTTTACAATTATTAGTCATCACATCGGTATGCAATTTACTAAAACTTGTAAAATCAGTATAATCAAATAATACTTTGGCAGCGAGATTCATCTGTTCAAAATCGATCTTTCCATGCACCTTATAAGACAGATCATTCCGAAAAACATCTTTAACATCTGTCACATAATATTTATAAGTACGTGAAATAGCATCGAAGCGTGCATGAGCATCAGACTTTACCCCTAAAATCTTCTGAATCGAAATATCGAGAGGTAAAATCCGGTTAAGTCGTTCGACAAACTCGGTTATATTTTCAATCGGTGAAACCGTGTCGAAGTGTGCTACCATCATTTCTGCATGTACACCGGCATCGGTACGACCTGCGCCCATAATACCAACACTTGAGCGAAGAAGAACGGCTAGTCCTTTCTCAACTTCAGCTTGAACTGTATTTCCATTGGGTTGAATCTGCCAGCCACAGTAGTTTTTGCCGTTATAAGAGAGGTAGATAAAATATCGGTTCATAGTTCAATAAAAAACTGCAAACACTTCATCGAAAAGTATTTGCAGTCATTTTATGGCAATTAATATTACTTCTTTGGATTATATTTTTCGTTGAGTTTTTCAACAACCTCTTTGGTTATATTGTAGCTAGGTTTTGCAAATAGAATATTATCTGACATTGTATTACTAAGAATCAAATCATACCCTTTTGTCTTATTGTATTCTTTCAAAAATGCGTTGATGGTGTCGCGCAATTGTTCGTTCATTTTTTGCTGTTGCACCATCAATTCTGAAGAAAGTCGTTGCTCCATTTGTTGCAACTCTTGCTGCTTGCCTACTAAACGGCGTTGTTCTGTTTCAGCTCTTTCGCGAGATAAAAAGGCGTTATTTTCGACTTTCTTTTGAAAATCAGCCATTTCGCCTTGTAGCACTTTTGCTTTTTCGTTGAGGCTTGCACGCGAATTTTCTTGTTTGCGCAACAATGTTTCGTTGAGGTCTTTTGCAAACTTATAATTTGCCAACAAACTATCTACATTAATGTAAGCAATGGGTAATTTGGTATATTTGAGTGTATTGCCAGAAGCAACAATAACACCTTGCGATTCTGATTGTTGTTTTCCGTGAAATTGGAAATAAAATAAAACTATGACTGCTAAAAGCAATACTCCGTTTGAAATTAAGTTGAAATTCTTCATGCTAAAAATGTTGGTTGATTTTGTTTGAGTCGCAAATATACAATGAATGGTTTGGATATATTCACTTGTAAAGGGGCTGTATGACACAAAAAAGATGAATAAAATCTGATTTTAATGATATTTAAAGGTTTTGTAGCCTATTTGTCGGCAATAAAATTTTTACTTTGAACAATAAATGACAAACTTACGATGACAATAAAAGATTTAGAACCCCGCGCAATATGGCATTTCTTCGAAGAGATAACCCAAGTTCCTCGCCCTTCCAAAAAAGAGGAGAAGATTATTACTTTCTTGAAAAAGTTTGCTGATGAACATCAGTTGCTTTTTAGAAATGACGAAACAGGAAATATTATCATTGAAAAGCCTGCTACAAAAGGGTTTGAGAATTTCCAGAAAGTAGCACTTCAAAGCCATATCGATATGGTTTGTGAGAAAAACAGTGATGTGGAGCACGATTTCGAGCGCGATCCGATTTCGACATTTGTTGATGGTGAATGGTTGAAGGCACGTGGAACAACTTTAGGAGCAGACAATGGAATCGGAGTTGCTGCACAATTGGCAGTTTTGGCATCTGACACACTCGAACATGGGGCATTGGAATGCCTCTTCACGGTGGATGAAGAGACAGGATTGACAGGGGCTTTCGGATTGAAATCTGATTTTGTGACCAGTAAAATATTGCTCAATCTCGATTCAGAAGATGAAGGCGAACTATATATTGGTTGTGCAGGAGGAATTGACTCAACGATATTGGTACACTATAACACTGTTTCGGCTCCTCGCGATTTATTCTATTTCAAACTTTCGGTGAAAGGATTGAATGGAGGACATTCGGGTGACGACATCAACAAAGGATTTGCCAATGCCAATCAACTATTAGCCAATTTTCTTGAAATCTGTGTTAGCGATTTCGGTTTAGTGTTGAGCGAAATAACTGGTGGAAACTTGCATAATGCTATACCTCGCGAAGCTTCTGCGGTGGGTGGTATTACATTCTCAGACAAAGAAAATCTTCGTGTAGCACTTAATATCTATTTGGCAGATTTGGCAGAAGAATTTAAACTGACTGAGCCAAAGCTTGAAATTGAACTTGAATCGCACACTATTCCTGAATTGGTTATTGAAAAATCTACCTCCGACAAGTTGATTCAAGCGCTCACGTTATGTCCAAATGGTGTGATATCGATGAGCGAAGTAATGCCCGGATTGGTGCAGACTTCTACGAATTTGGCTTCAGTGAAAATGCTTCCTGATAATGTCATTAAAATCGTAACAAGCCAGCGAAGCTCCGTTGAGACTGAGAAATACGAAATTGCCAATCGTGTCGAAGAGCTGTTTTTGACCATAGGAGCAAAGGTGACTCATGGTGATGGCTACCCAGGCTGGGCACCAAATCCACATTCTAGCATATTGAAAGTGGCTGTTGAGACACACGTTCAACTGTTTGGATACGAACCCAAAATAAAAGCAATTCATGCAGGTTTGGAGTGTGGACTTTTCTTGGCGAAGTATCCTCATTTAGATATGGTTTCTTTTGGACCAACCATGCGTGGCGTACATTCGCCTGATGAGCGTCTGCATATCCCTTCGGTAGCGAAATTTTGGAACCATCTTTTATTGATTCTAAAAAATATTCCTTTAAATTAAGCGTTTCTCTATTACAGAAAATACAGGAACCTCCTATAAACTTATATTTAGTCATGAAATTATTCTTTCGATTTTTTTTTCCATTGCTAAGTGTTATTTTACTCTCCTCGGTGACATCATGCACTGAAAATTTAAATTTTTCAACTAGTGCCGCCGACAAACTCTCGTTTTCGACAGATACAGTGAGATTCGACACCGTATTTACATCTATCGGCTCTTCAACTCGTCAGTTTAAAATCTACAACCACAGCAGTAAACCGCTTAATATTTCGTCAATCGAACTAAAAGGCGCTGCCACAAGTGGGTTTTCGGTAGTAGTGGATGGTCAGAGAGGTCCTAATTTTACAAACATCGAAATTGGTGCAAAAGACAGCATCTTCGTTTTTGTGGAAGTAAAAGTGAATCCTCAGAATCAAAATAGTCCAAT
>JBAXGL010000013.1:0-22173 GCA_037139375.1 Bacteroidales bacterium
AGATGAGGCTTCCATACCTACGCTTAAATGGGCTTTTAAATCAGGTAAGAAATGAAATTTGTAATCAATGTCTGCACTACCGATAAAGTCTTTAGACTTTGCCACATCATTTTTTTGGTTCAACATGGCGATAGGATTCTTGACGGCAAGTGAATTTGTAATAATGGTGTCATTTTTGTCAGCTTTATTTTTGTTTTTATCAACAGAGTACCATTGAAAATAGCCACCGAAATAACGTGAATGAATGGGGTCTGATGCATAGACAGGTTGTGTTGGATCCATAGACGATGCTGAACCTACTGCGCCACCATCGGCATATCGGTTTCTTACGTACATTCCTTTTCCATTGATGTTCATCTTCAGATAATCTTTAAAGAAAGATGGACTCAAATTGAATGAGGCTGTATAACGTTCGAAGCTTGATGTCTTTACAATACCATTTTGGTTAGTGTATCCCAATGAAAAGCGATAAGGCATATTCTTAAGTCCACCCATAATATTGATATTGTGGTCTTGGCTTAATCCATCTTGATAAATCTCTTTTTGCCAATCTGTGTTTTCTGTACCAAGTTTAGCTATGGTGGATGGATCTGTTGCATAAACTTTCTTGATCAAATCACGGTACTGATCACCGTTCAGCACATCTAACGTATTCTTTACTCTGCTTATCGAGAAATTTCCATCATAAGAAACGCGAGCTTTTGCACCTTTTTGTCCTTTTTTGGTCGTGATAATAATAACTCCATTTGAAGCACGAGATCCATAGATCGCAGTTGCAGAAGCATCTTTCAGTACGGTGAAACTCTCAATATCGCTTGGATTTACAGCACTTAATGCGTTTGCTACTCCCTTTACGCCACCATCCATGGTCAATCCATCAATAACAATTAATGGGTCGTTGGAGGCCGATAAGGATGAACCACCACGAATGCGAATAGTAGCACTACCACCAGGAGTACCACCATCACTAGTGACCACAACACCAGCAATTTTTCCAGCTATCATATCCTGCGCATTTGTAGTGAGACCTCTGTTTAATTTGTCAGGCTTGATGGCTGTCACAGAGCCTGTTGCATCGTTTTTCTTCACGACACCGTATCCGATTGTCACGACTTCGTTCAGTGCCACAGACGATTCTTGTATCTTGATACGACCTGTTTGTGCTACACTTGAAGCTGCGATTTCAACTTTTTCGTACCCGATACAACTCACGCGTAGAGTTGATTTCGCTGTTGATACATTCAAGACAAATTTTCCGTCAATATTGCTAACGGTTCCGTTTGTCGTTCCTTTTTCTACAATGGCTGCGCCAATAACCGGTTGGTTATCTTTGTCTACCACCTCACCCTTGAGGGTAATCTTGGTCTGTGCAATCAGGCTTGTGCCGATGCACAATAGAAAAAGAACCAATAGTGTAAATCTGATTTTTTTCATGTTTTGAGAATGAATAGATTAATAATTAAGGTTGATTTTTTTTAATGATTTAAGGTTGTGGTCTCTATGGTGTTTGGTTGTTTGTCGTCTACTTGAAATACTGCTACCGCAGCAATGAGCATACTCACGCCTGCTAATACTAGTATATAAATCGGATTGCCTTCGGGCACCAGCTTAATAATAAGACCACCTAACAGCCCGCTTAGGATTTGGGGACCGGCGATGGTGAAGTTGAAGATACCCATGTACACACCCATTTTCGATTGTGGAAGCGAACTGGATAGAATGGCGTAAGGCATTGCCAGAATAGCTGCCCAAGCCATTCCTACGCCAATCATCGAGATGAATAGAAGCGTGGAGTTTCCACCGTTTGTGGTTCCGCCAAAGAAATACATCGAGATAAATCCTATTCCTCCTGCAATCAAAGAAGTGGCATAAACGACTTTCCGATTGGTGGCTTTTGCAAAATAAGGCATAGCTATAGAATATATGGCAGCAACTAAACTGTAAGCGCCAAAAAGCACACCTACCCAATTGGCAGCTGTGTTGAAGTTCGTTGATACAGAGTCAGTTACTCCCCAAAAATGTCGTGCAATGGCAGGTGTGGAGTAAACCCACATCAAATAGAGGGCAAACCACGAAAAGAGTTGAACGATTGCTAATTGCCACATCACTTTCGGTGCATTAGCAATGAGCGATTTGAAGCTCTCTTTTGTTTGTGATTCAGCTTTCGGGTTTGGATTGTATTCTGCAAACTCTTTTGGAGAATATTCTTTTGTCATTACCACAGTAGTTAATACAGTAATTATCAACGCTGTGCCTCCAATGTAGAAAGACCAAATTACGGAATCGGGTACATGACCAGCCGGAGCAACATTAGAAACACCTATCCATGTGAGAAGGTAAGGAAGAACCGAACCCAATACAGCTCCTGTATTGATCAGAAAACTCTGAATAGAATAACCCATGGTGCGTTGATCTTCGGGTAGCATATCAGCCACCAAAGCTCTGAATGGTTGAAACGTCACATTGAACGAACCATCCATCAACGCAAGCATGATTGCTCCAAAAATGATTGGAGGCATCAGCGATGCCACAACGGCAGAGTTTGGCATCAATATCATCGCAGAAACCGATACAATTGCTCCTCCTAAGATAAATGGCAGGCGACGACCAAGTCTATTCCAGGTCTTGTCTGAAGCTCCACCCACGATAGGCTGTATAATCAATCCCATCAGTGGTGCAGCCAGCCAGAATAGCGGTAATGAGTGTAAATCAGCACCTAAATTTGCTAAGATACGACTCACGTTGCCATTCTGCAAAGCAAAACCGAATTGCACTCCTAAGAACCCAAAGCTCAGATTCCATATTTGCCAAAAAGAGAGACGTGGTTTAGATTTCATATTTTCATTTTTGTGTATTATTCATCAATAGTTTGTTAATTTTTCATAGACTGTTATGGAACCATGACAGAAAACTGTTTGCTCCAATGTCCTGTTTTGCCTTGTCGGTTCACCCACCGTGCATAGCCGTAAATGGGTTTTTGTCGTTTGTCGAATGCAAAATGCATAATCGAATTGGAGTAGCTCACTTTATGAATTAAATCGCAATCATCTACTGGGACTGGTTCGAAGCTATACCGTATTTCGCAAAATTCAAAATCAATGGGTTTCGCGTATTGTTTTTTGTCTTTCGGTTCAGCGAATAACACTCTAAATACAGCGATATTATGTGGAACGAATTCAAGAATTGGTGCAGAGACTAAGTCCATAGATACAATTTGTTTTTTTTATATGGTTTCGAAAAAACTACCGATGCGCAATAAATGCTGACACGGCAGGAATAGTAATAGTTCCACCTGATTTGGTCGAAATACCATTATTGTTTATCTCTCCGTCAAAACCTACTACAGACCATTCGCCTTCAGGTATTTCCATTTCTACTGAGGTGTTATTGCCATTATAAACTACCACGATTTGCGACCAAGAATCACCATTGGCATTGTCTGATAGTAAAAATCCGACACAGTTTTTTGACTTTGTTGGTAAGAATTTTAGGTTCTTAACTACATCTTCCGTTTTGCTCATCCGAAAAGCAGGATGTGTTTTGCGCAACTCGATAAGTTCCTGATAATAGTTGAAGATATCGGCGTGTGCAGTTTTTCCATTCCAATCGAGTTGATTGATTGAGTCTGGCGATTCGAAGGAGTTGTGTACCCCTTTTTTATTTCGGTAAATCTCTTCACCCGATAGCATAAAAGGCACACCTTGTGAAGTGAAAACGATGGTTTGTGCCAACTTATTCCTTCGTTTGAGCAGCTCTTCAGAGTCAGTTGCATTTGCTGATATTTTCAGCTTATCGTTGAGGCACATATCGTCGTGACACGACACATAATTGATTACCTCCGTCGGATTGTTGGCATAATGTGTTTTTGAATAGTTGATTTTTGTATAGTCAATCTGTGGATTTAGGGTAGCTCCTACAATGCCAAACTTCAAACTCTCTTCCAAATCTGCCTTTCCACCAACGAAGCCTGCCGATTTAGCATTATTCCAGCTCCCTTTGATGGCATCTCTGATGTCGTCGCTAAAAACTGCTATGCGTGGCATTAATAATCCATTTTTTTTGATGGCTTGATCTTTTTCAGGTAGTGGAGTGCTGCCAGCTGTCCAACCTTCACCATATATAAAAATGGTTGGGTCAATTTTATCCAATGCCTGACGAATCAAATTCATCGTCTCTATGTCGTGAATGCCCATCAAGTCGAACCGAAAGCCATCAACATGGTATTCATTTGCCCAATATTTAACTGATTCAATCATGTATTGGCGCATCATGGGACGATCTGAAGCTGTTTCGTTGCTGCAACCCGATGCGTTTGAGTAACTTCCATCGGCATTGTGACGATAAAAATAGCCTGGAACGGTCAGCGTGAAGTTAGAATTATCTATATCCTGAGTGTGATTGTATACCACGTCCATTATCACTCTAAGTCCATTGCGGTGGAGGGCTTGAACCATCGTTTTAAACTCTTTGATACGACAAGATGGATCAGCAGGATTTGTAGAATAGGAGCCTTCTGGCACATTGAAGTTTTTGGGGTCGTATCCCCAATTGTAGCGTTTGTCTTGTGGACGGGTTTCGTCAATTGATCCAAAATCGAATGAAGGCAGCAGATGCAAATGGGTTACACCGAGCGCTTTTATGTGATCCAGTCCTGTGCTTAACCCTTGATCGTTTTTGGTGCCAACTTCTGTTAGAGCGAGAAATTTACCTTTATTCTTTATCCCTGAGTTTGGGGACATCGACAAGTCGCGGTGGTGCATTTCGTAGATGATGATGTCGGTGAGGTTTTTCAAAGATGGACGAATATCCGATTCCCAACCTGTAGGATTAGTCTCTTTCATATCGATGATCGCTGCGCGATTACCGTTTATTCCCACTGCTTTAGCACGAATCCCCGGCGTTTCTTTGAGCCACTTTCCGTTTTGTTTGATTCGGAACGTGTAAAACATTCCCTTCAGATTTTTTGAAACGGTCGTTTTCCAAGTTCCGTTTTCTACTTTACCCATTGGTAGCACTTTTAGCGACTTCGTATCCGTGGCATTGGCATACAATGACACCACTACTGCTTCTGCAGAAGGAGCCCAAAGATAGAATTTGGTTTGTTGAGGTGTGTAAAATAGTTCGTCGGTCAAAGTAAGGTTTGCCGAATATTTATCGTAGGGAGTATTTGCCGAGATAACACTCGAAAACATAATGATGAATATTAAACAGCTAAGGTGTTTTTTGCCGTGTAGCATTACGTGTATTTTCAAAAAAAGGTTTAGTATCAGATTTCCGACAAATATCAAATTTTTTAACCTTTCTTCAAATATAAATCTGACGAAATGCAGGAAATAAAGGATGAAATGGGCATTCATGTCTCAAGATTTGTCAATAATCATTTTTGAAAACGAAATTGCAATCCAATTTTTTTATTTTGCGACAGTTGAGTAGAATATTTCTAGTGTTTGCCTACAGATTAAATTCTTATATAAACTCAAATTCAGCATTAAAATAATGTGCAAGGCTAAAGTGATTAACCTTATGGAATCGATAGTTAATTTTTACTTTATTAGCGATAAACTAATCGTCAAAAAGCAACTCAAAAAAGAATTTCAGCGAAATAGATATGAAAAATGTAACGGCTTGCTATTTATTTTAATGATGGGAATCCATGATCTACATAATAAACACCAGAAAGAATGAAAAGTGTGCCAATAATTGCAAACAATGTAACTGGTTCGTTCAACACAATAACGGATGTGATAAGAGTAACTATAGGGATAAAGTAGATGTAATTGCTTGTGCGAACAGTACCGATGTGTTTGAGAGCTAAGTTCCATAGTACATAGCAGACAGACGAAGCGATGACTCCCAAAAATAAAAGATTTCCGATTACAGCTTCGTTCAATAGAATTTTAGGGTCAAAATGAATGGGCTTGAAAACAAAAATAGGGAGTAATGTCAGTATTCCATACAGAAAAACTTTGCGTGTGATGTAGAATATATCGTATTTTTGATCTAGTCGTTTGAGAATAACTGAATATAAAGCCCATGAAATAGCTGCTGCAATCGATAATATGTCGCCTAATGGATTAAGCTTCAAGATAAATTTCCCATTGAAAACGACTAACGCTACTCCTATAAGAGCAGTGAGTGAGCCAATGACCAGATTTCGATGAAGTTGCTCGCCTTTGATAGTGATATGTGCAAGAATAGCCGTGAATATAGGCGCAGTTGTGACGATTAAAGCAACATTTGAAGCTAAAGTGATACCAAGTGCTGTGTTTTCAGTGATAAAATAGAGCGTACCACCACAAAAACCAATTCCTAAAAACAACATTTCATCTTTCCATCCACCAAATTTATATGATTTAGGATGCAAAATCCAGAGCAGAATATATGCAATCAGAAAGCGATAAAACATGATCTCTACTGGGGTTAAACCATGATTAAGGAGTACTTTCGTCGAAACCAATGTAGTGCCCCAAATGATGGCGGTAACTAATGCTAATAAGTGATAAAGTTGATTGCTTTTGGATTGCATTTGAATACGGTTTCTTAAAAGTAGTAAAAGTAATGTTTTGTGCACTATTGATGCTCAAAATCTTTCACAAATTGAATTAAATCCGGGAAAAAGAGATGAAATTTGGTGCCTAAATCATCGTAATTCTCTTGCAAAAAATCTATCGCTAAATCGGGTGATATTGCTGGAGTTTTATGTCTTTCCATAATTTGAAACGACTCTTTCAGTCCATTCAAAGTAGCATATTTACCCAATCGATGCGTAGTGATAAAATGCCAGATAAAACCTTTTACTCGGGGTGGCAAATGTCTGTAATTTACAGTTGATGCGATATAAAAATGTAATGATAATCGGTTGAGAGTGCAGTTTTCAGAATAATTTGAGAAATTGGATGCAAGAAAGTGGTCGAAATACAAATCAGAGACAATGCCTGAATATCTTCCAAAAGTATTGCGCATAGAACCGATCGTCTCTTTCACTGTGGGGTGAGAATCGGTAAAAGTGTCTATTTGTCGGTGTAACAAAACTCCCCTTTGAATTTCTGCGGGAAAGTTTTTAAATTGGTTTCCTTTCACAAAATCACCGATGAAATTTCCAACTTGGCGCTGAGGAATATTTTCAGATAGAAATATATGGGCAAGATAATTCATTGGCTATTTCAAGAAAAGAGGGACGAAAAAAATGAATATAAAACAACCTCCGTCGAAACGAACTGATATATGGAGAATTCTATTATATATAAAACAAAAAACTCTGACAATCATTTGATTATGAGAGTTTAATGTTTATTTTTATAATGTCGAAATAATAAAAAGGTAAAGTGCCTAGGTGGTTTCTTTTGGAATGGTGAATTTAAAAGCACTTCCTTTTCCTTGAACACTTTCTGCCCAAATTCGACCACCTTGTTTTTCAACAAATTCTTTGCAGAGCATCAATCCTAAGCCTGTACCTTTTTCGTTCGCAGTTCCTTTTGTGGAGATGCTATTTTCGATTTTGAAGAGTTTCTGTAAGTTTTCAGGCGAAATTCCAACACCATTGTCTGTTACGATAATTTCTACAAACCCATCAAGATCTTTTGCCGAAACAGTAATTTCTCCTCCTTTGTTTGTAAATTTAATGGCATTAACAATCAGATTTCTGAGTACCGTTTGTACCATATTTGAGTCTGCACTGACAAATATATCTCCTTTCAAGGTGTGTTTCAGTGTGATGTCTTTCTGTTTAGATATTTCCTTTTGATGCTCTATGTTTTGAGGAATAAGTTCATACAAATTGATGTGTTGCTTAACAAAATCGAATGCACTCCGCTGAATCTTTGCCCATTCCAAAAGATTTTCTAGAAGTTTAAAGGTTTGTTTTGTCGTTTCGTTCTGAATAGATATCAACTCCAATCGGGTTTCGTCGTCGTAAGTATGGTAATTATTGAGTAATAAATCGCTCATTCCGAGCAACACACTGAATGGGTTTCGTAAGTCATGAGCTATTATAGAGAAAAATTTATCCTTAGTAGAATTCAGCTCTTGCAGTTCCTTGCTTTGTTGACATATTTTAAGATGTGTGCTTACACGTGCCCTTACCTCTTCAGCTTGAAATGGTTTTGTAATAAAATCCACGCCGCCCGATGTCAATGCTTTAACAATGTCATTCGTATCGTTAAGCGCACTAATAAATATAACTGGTACATCGCTCAGGTTTGGGTTTTCTTTAAGGCGGTCGCACACTTCATATCCATTCATATCAGGCATCATAATGTCTAATAGAATAAGGGATGGTTTCTCCTTTTCGGCAGCTTGTAGTGCAAGAGCACCACTGGGGACAGGTCGTACTTTGTACCCTTCATTTTTCAGTATTGCGCCCAATAGTTTCAGATTTGCGGGGATATCATCAACTATAAGAATATTCTGAACATCATGGGTTGATTCGTTTAAACTTTCCATCTTTTATTAAGCCTCCTCAATGTTTAACACTTTCTGTAAGAACGTGTAATCGTAATTATTAGTATGAATAGTTAGTTGTTTTGCTAATTCAGGATGTTGCGATTCAACACTTTTAATCAAATCCATGAGAAGATCAAAATCTGCCGACGATAGAGCTTCTTGCATTTGCTGTACAATTAATGCTGGCAATTTAGCAATTTCAGTTGATAAATCTTTACTTTCGTCGATAATATCAGACTCATCAGTCGATTTTATTTCTTCTTCTTCGTATTGATAAGTAATTCCCAACGTTTCGGCAATGATTCCGAATAGTTCATTTTCTCTAAATGGTTTGTGGATATAGCCTTTTATCCCGACCAATTCCATCGTTTTAGCATTTTCATCGAATGTGCTAGCAGTCAATGCAATAATAGGAATATTTTCTCCTCCAGGAAGAGATTTGATGATTTTAGAGGCTTCGTAACCATTCATTATTGGCATACGTATATCCATTAATATAAGGTCAGGCTTCCATTTTTTGAATTGGTCTATCGCCTCGACACCATTGATTGCCGATTTGGTTTTATATCCAACTAACTCCAACAGCGTTTGAGCGACTTTTAGATTTTCTTCTTTATCATCAACAATTAATATCTTATTCGACGATTGTTTTTCGGCAATTTTCTTAACTCGTTTTACTAGAATCGTTTTAACGTTTTCACCTGTTCCAACTTGCATTTTTACATTAAATGTGAATGTTGAACCAATTCCGACCTCGCTATTAACGGTGATTTCTCCGCCCATGAGTAGCGCTAATTGCCGACTTAGAGCTAACCCTAACCCAGTGCCACTACCTTTGTTTATTCCGCTTTTCGTTTGTTCAAATTGCTTAAATAGTCGGTGTTGCTCATCGGCTGGGATGCCTGGGCCTGAATCTGTGATATCAACAATCAGATCATAGATTTCGTCACTAATTTTGTTGGAGGAGACTCGCACATTAACACCTCCATTGTCAGTAAACTTAATTGCATTTCCAATTAGATTCACGAAAATCTGTCTTAGTTTACTTTCATCCACAATCACAAATTGTGGGAGATCTTTGGCAATCACTAATTTGTAAGATAGGTGTTTGGCTTGAGCTTTTTCTTTGAACATTTGGTGTATATTCTCTGAAAAACTGATTAGATCGATGCTCGATGGGGTTAGCTCCATTCTCCCAGCTTCTACTTTTGATAACTCTAGGATATCGTTTATCAGTGTTAGCAAATGTTCGCCAGCCCGAATGATTGACGTGTTGTAATCTTTTTGAGATTCGGTAAGCATCTTTTCGCGATTCAATAACTGCGAAAACCCAATGATGGCATTGAGTGGGGTTCTGATTTCGTGCGACATATTGGCCAAAAATAAACTTTTCGATTTGTTGGCACGTTCAGCTTGCGATGCCATCTCGTTCGCCTTAATGGTTGCCGATTCTAGGTAATTATTTGTTTCAATGAGCTGAGATTCCGTTTTGATTCTTGTTTTCACATTAACAAGTAGATGCGAGAATAGTCTCAAAAGTATTATTTCTTTGTCCGAATAGCTATGAGTAGATTTTACAGAATCGAATCCGACAAACCCAATGCAATTGCCGTCAGACATCATCGGAATTGTAATCAGACTATTAATATCTTGTCCTAACAGATTTTCCTTTTCGATACCGTCAGCTAATTTTGATGTGTCTTCAATATACATTATATCGCCTTTCTGATGGGTTTCCACCCAATCTTGTAGGGTCTCTAAGGGGTAGTTTTGTAAGTTGTCAATTTGAGGTTGTATACCATCATCGCACCATTCATATTCATTTGAGGTCGTCTTATTTGCAAAGTCGTAGTTGAAAATATAACTGCGATCTGCACCTACAAATTCGCCCATCTCTTTCAACGAGTTATTGATTGTTTGGTTGATTTCGCTGATGGGTATATTGATGTAGTTTGAAGCCATATTCATCAGAATATGTTGCATTTCAGATTGTTGCATCAATGCGTCTTCGGCTTTTTTTCGTTGTGTAATATCTGTCATTACCGAAAGATGAAACTGTTCTCCACCAGATTCAATAATTTCATTCGAAAAGATGCCAATCAGCGACTTGTTCTGTTTGGTCTTGATATTTACTTCATAGTTGAGCATCCTGCCATTTTTCAGCATTCTTTCGGCAATTTCGTGCTTTTGGTCTGCATCAGAGAAGATTTCTAATTCCTGAATTTTTTGCCCAATAATTTCAAGTCGAGTATATCCTGTTTTTTCTAAAAATGCTTCATTCACTTCCGTTATAGTACCATCGGGTGCTGTAGCCAAAAGCATCAGAGCCGGACTGTTATTGAAGATGGTGTTAAACTTATGAAGTGCAGCTTGCTCTACCGATAAGTCTTTTGATACGCCAAATATACAGTCTTGTCCGTTCCATTTGCCAAACCACACATTGGTTTCTACAGGTATTTGTTGTCCATTCTTCTTCACTAAAGGCAAACGGCACGAGTTTTCTTTACCTGCAAAAATATTGGCAAAAGTTTGCTCAGCTTCTGCTCGTTTATCAGCAGGACGAAGGTCTATGACATTTTTCTTTCGCAGTTCGTCTTCTGTAAAGCCCAGTTTTCTGATGAATGCTCCATTTGTATACATCGGCACACCATGTGTGTCAGCCACCATGATCAAGTCGTCCATCGATTCGAAAAAGGTTCGGAAGTTTTGTTCGCTCTCTTTCTGTTTTTCTTCGGCTCGTTTACGTTCCGTTATGTCGTGTGTAACACCTACGAGGCCGGTAATTTGACCGTGTATATCACGTAGAGGAACTTTAGCACCGAGGGTCCAATGAGTATTTCCATCACCATCCTCCAATGAGCCTTCAATATTCAGCAATGGTTTGCCAAGTTGAGTGACAAGCTGATCTTCGTCTTTAGATTTTTGAGCCTCTTTTTGAAGGTATTGTTGTTCACTATCAGTCTTACCTAAAAGTTCCTTCTCATCGTGTTTTCCCGAAAGTTCTACTTCTTTGGCGTTAGCAAGAATTTTCTTACCATCTAAGTCTTTCACATATACTGCATCTGGCAAAATGTCGATGATGGTGCGTAGTAGCGACCGTTCATAAAACAAGTCTTCTTCTGACCGTTTACGTTCTGTAATATCACGTTCGATAAATAAAATGGCTGACGGTTTTCCATCCGAATCGAGGAGAATGGTCGAATTTACATCTACATAAAAGGTCGTTTTGTCTTTTTTTATTACGCTGTATTCAGTAATTCTGTTTTCGTTTTCACCAGTGAAAAGCTTTTCTATATTTATTTTGAGCAACTCGTGGTGAGTAGGGTCGATAAATTCAAAAATGGAATGCCCGATGTAACTATCTTTTTCGTCAGGTGTATAGCCAAACATCGCAACCAATTTTTCTGACATATACTGCAATTTTCCATCAAGCGAAGTAATGCCAATGCCGTCTGGTGATGCTGCTATGATTGCTTCCCATTTTTTGCTGCTTTGCAATAGAGCTTCTTCGGCATCTTTTTGTGCTGTTATATCAACAAAACTCACCAATAATCTGGTTACTCCATCAACTTGTATTTGCTTTATGGTTCGAATAATCGGTATCGATGCATTGTTTTTACAATATAAAATTGATTCGCAAGTGTCTATCTCCTTGTTGCTTAAATCGATTGGGTGAAAGTATTTCTGAAAAAGTTGACCTTCAATGTCTTGTCTTTCTTCGCCAATCATCTTAATTCCAAAGGTATTTGCACTCTCAATCTCAAAGCTGATTGGATCAACAAGAATTATACCAACCGCAATATTCTCGAGAAGTGAACGTTGGAATTCAGTATTTTTCTGCAGTTTGTTTTCCATTTCCACACGATCAGTAATGTCGTGAATAATGGAGAAAAGAAGTGTTTTCCCTCGTTGATTGATAGGCGTCGAATGCACCTCAACGAATCGCAACTCACCGTTCGAAAGACGATGTTGAAACACGAACAAGTTCGTTGAAAATGTCGTTGCTTTTTGCAAATCAGCCTTTAATTTATCATTGGGTGTAGTGTTGATTTGCGAAATATTCATTTCGAGCAGTTGAGTATTGCTATACCCGTAGAAGTTTTCTGCCGAACGATTTGCCTCAATGATCTGTCCAGAGTCGGGGTCGATTAGAAGCATTACCGCAGAGTGAGAGAGGAACATGGCATGAAACTTCATTTCGCTTTCGCGGAGCATAATAAGTGTGGTATTGCGTTCCACAACTTCGAGATTAAGTAGCCTGTTTTTGTCCCGTATTCGAATTAAAAAAATTAGCAATAGCCCCAATGCTAATACTAAAATGCTCGATTGGATAATTTCCATTATCAAGGCTGATTTCCACGAATTGGCATTGTAATCTATTCCAAAAACCGCAAATACACGATGTGTTTTATAATCCTTTAGCGGAATTGAAATACTAATCCATTGACCCCAATGATCTGTAACCGATTTTTGAACTAACTCGTTGCCGTCTTTAAATGGTTGTTTATCAATGTCTTGAGCTTCAGCAAACTCTTCGCCTGGAGGAGAGTAGTCTTTAGATGTTTCAGGTTCGGAGTCTGCTACGAAATATATTTTATCATTGCGGAGAACATAGACGTATGCAAATCTGGCATCTTTATTGGCTTTTATAAATCGTTCTAGTAGGTTTTTTAAGTTCCTATATTCGGGTCTGTTGAGGTCATTTTTCTTTCCTTCTAATTTGAAAACATCTCCGATAGGTAATGTAGCAGCAACAGAACGAGCGAGCCCCAGTACTTGATTATGTTCTTCTTTCTCTTTGTCAATCCACGTATATGCTATATACCCAACAGACAAAATTGCAATCAAAATGAAAAGTGATTTTTTCAAAGTGCTTGCTTCTTTTACCAAATTAAGTGCATTCATAGATCACTGATAATTCAATCGTTTAGAAATAGATTAAGGCTTCAATCTTTAAAAAATGAAAATACCCTGAAGATTGGTTAAGAACAAAAGTAATAAAAATTATGAATATCTGATATGTCGATTGATTATTTAACCCGAATTCCACATTAAAAAATGCGAAATAGCTAAAGTGTTTATTCCAAATGCTATATGCAAAATATTTATTCAAACTCAAGGGGTGGTTTCATTTTTAATCATAGATTTAATTTCCTAAAATACCTTTTATAGAATGTAACATTATCAAAACTTGACTTTAGTATTGAAAGACAAACATTCTAATTTTGAATTTAATTCATATATTTGTTACTGCGATATTAAATTTCGTTATCCCAAACCTTAGGCTACTAACCCTTTATCATTGTCAGAATGAATCTGAAAACCAATCTTATTGTGCTTTTGACTTCTTTGAGTTCACTGCTAGGAGCACAGCAACCGGCACTTTATCAAAGTAAAACGTTTAGTATTTTTACCGATAAGGTCATTCAAGGTGATTTTGTGGCGAAAGCAGTTTCATCAACCGAGCTTACTTCAAATTACCGCAGTCCGGAAACAGATAAATACAGTCCTACAATTCAATTCAAGTTTAGTATCAACTCACGCGATAACGAAATGCCTGTGGGCAAAAATCATCGTGTAACACTCAATCTGTTAACTGGGAAATGCGCCACTACAGTAGTTTTTGGTGAACAATTGAACGATACAAAAGTAGTGCCTGCCGGAGTAAATCTTCCTGCGAATACTGTTTGGACTATTCGCCTCGATATGCGTAAAGTGCTCAGTTCGTTCGATAAGGTTGGCTATTATACTTTCTATAATGGGGATAAACTCACAAAAGCCGATTTTAAAGGTGTTTTTGTAGCAGGAAGTGCTGCTCCGCTATCGTGGGATTTTAGCAACCTATATCATATGGCGAACTTGCAACTTACTGATCCTGATGGCGATGGGATTTACGAAACTACACTGATTCTGAATAACAAGCAGGACATTAAACTCACCGATAGTCAATGGAAACTCTCAAAAGACATCTCTGCTTTTCTGCAATACAAATCGGATTTTCCTATTTCAGATGCTATTTACAACCTTGCCGCCGAAGAAATGATAAAAGCTGTTGAGCCCGACAGTACATTCCGTACAGGTAAGGAATGGGCAGGGGTCTGGACGCGCGATATCAGTTACAGCATAATCCTTTCCATGGCTTACTTGCAACCCAAAGTGGCAAAATACAGTTTGCTTCGAAAAGTGAAAAACAACCGCATCATTCAAGACACTGGTACAGGCGGGGCATATCCTGCTTCAACCGACCGAATGATATGGGCGGTGGCAGCTTGGGAGTTGTATAAAACAACGGGTGATAAAGTGTGGCTCAAACAAGCTTATACCATTGTCAAAAACTCTGTCGAAGACGACCTTAAAAACGCCTACGATACGAAAACTGGATTGGTTCGTGGTGAATCGTCTTTCCTCGACTGGCGCGAACAAACTTATCCACACTGGATGCAACCTGCCGATATTTATGAGTCAGAAAATTTGGGGACGAATGCAGTTCATTATCAGGCAAATATAGTTTTGGCAGAAATGGCAACTTTACTCAGCGACCCTACAACGGCAGAAAAACACGCCCAAATTGCTAAACAAATTAAAGCAAGTATAAATCAACAATTGTGGTTGAGCGACAAAGGGTATTACGGTCAATTTCTTTATGGGCGTAACTTCAAAACCGTATCCCCACGCTCCGAAGCTTTGGGAGAGGCTTTGTGCGTTTGGTTTGGCATCGCAGATAAAGACAAGCCGCAATCGGTTATCTCTAATGTTCCCGTGATGGATTATGGCATTTCGTGTATATATCCTCAGATACAGGGGATTCCTCCTTATCACAACAATGCCGTTTGGCCATTTGTGCAGACTTATTGGGCTTTGGCATCAGCTAAAGCAGGAAACGAAAAATCAGTGATGGAGTGTATTGCTGCTATTTATCGACCGGCTGCATTGTTTTTGACTGATAAAGAGAATTTTGTAGCAGAAAATGGTGACTTTGCTGGCACACAAATAAATTCAAGCAATATGCTTTGGAGCCTTTCTGGCAGTTTGACATTGGTGCAGCGTGTATTGTTTGGCATGGAGTTTCGTAAAGATAGTTTGAGTTTTCATCCCTTTGTGCCTCAGGCATTGGCTGGTAAGCGTTCGTTGACGAACTTCAAATGTCGGAATGCTGTGTTGGATATTGAACTCGAAGGATTTGGAAATCGAATTAAATCGTTTGAATTAGATGGGAAAGCAACTGCCTCATCAATTCCATATTCATTGACCGGAAGGCATAGTGTCAAAATTCAACTGTCAAGCATTTCCGCTTCAGATTCTAAGATTAATAAAGTGGGAAACTACACAACGATAGAAACGCCTGTAGTCAATTATACATCTAAAGCCCTTTCTTGGTCACCAATTGAAGGCGCAAAATGCTATACTATTTTGAAAAACGGAAAGCCGTTTTCAGAAACTATTCAAACTTCACTAAAAATAGAAGCAAAAGGGTTTGCAGAATATCAAGTTTTGGCGATTGACTCCAACAGGGTGAATTCTTTTGCTTCAGAGCCTGTGATTGTAACTGGTAGTGATGTTAAGCAAGTTTACGAAGTAGAAAAATACGCTTCGAAATCCTCATTGAATTACAGAAATTATCAAGGCGAAGGTTTTGTGGAAATCAGTAAAACTCAGAACCGAAATCTAACCATTCCTGTTACAGTCAGCCAGTCAGGAGCATATTCAATCAACTTTCGCTATGCCAATGGCAATGGACCGGTGAATACTGAAAACAAATGTGCAATCCGCACCCTTAAAGTAGATGGGGAGTTCTGCGGAACAGTCATTCTACCGCAACGTGGAACCAATGAGTGGTCGAACTGGGGGAATACCAACTCTGTGCAGGTGAAACTTTCGAAAGGAAATCACAAAATCGAACTCGTGTTTGAACCTCAAAATGAGAATATGAATGGAGAGGTCAATCAGGCAATGGTTGATGCCGTTTCTATTTATAAGCTTTAACGGCGTACTGAAGTTTTAAATTGAATAAGAAGTGAATTAATTTATCGAGTTTGATCGGTATTCGATGGGTGATAATCCTGTTCTTTTCTTAAAGAAAATGGTAAAATAATCAGGGTTATCGAAATTGAGTGTGTATGAAATCTGTTTTACCGGTTGTGTCGTTGTCGAGAGTAGTAGTTTGGCTTCGTTAAGCTTTAGCTCGAGCATATATTGCGAAGGAGAAGTGCCTGTAAATTCCTTGAAAGCCCGACGAAATCCTGAATAGCTAATGTTCATACGTTTAGCGATATCTTCAGAGGTCAGTTTCTGGTAAATTCCTTCGCGCATGATAACTTTTGCTTTATTGATTTTCTGAATTAACTCCTGATCAACAAAATCACGCGTTTTATCGCGATAATACATCAATCCGAGAATGTGCATCACAATACCAGAAAGCGCTTGTTGGTATCCGGCTCGTTCTTCATTCGCGATTTCAATAGCTTTTAAATAAAGATCAACGATTCGCTCGTTTAACCCGATATTGAAAACAGGAGCTCTATTGAGGAAAAACCCTTCATTAATGATGTTGTTAATTATATTTCCTTTGAATCCAATCCAATATTCGTTCCACTCCGAAGTTTCGAGAGGTTGGTAAGAATGCCATACGCCAGGCATTAGAAAAAACATTTTCCCTTCGGTAATCAGACATGATTGTTGTGGATCGCCAAAAGTGAACACACCATTGCCATTCGTGATATAAAGTAGTTGGTATTCGTTGAGCACACGACCTTTGGTTACATCAAAAAAATACTCTGATGGATGACTCTTAGGCGGATAAGATTCTTCGGCTTCTATCTGCTGATGCCCCACAGTTGTAACTGTCAAACCCCAATGTTCGTCTTCTTCAGATGAAATAAGGTAATTACTAGTTCTTGGCGTGTTGCTTGACATTGCAGATTATAAGATGTTTATTTCACAAATATAGATATTATCTGCAGTTGAACAATAATGACGAGTATAGAAACAAAAAAATAGTCTTCTGATTGCTCAAAAGACTATTTTAAAGAACGCCACAAATCCGTGATTTTAGAATCTATGTTACATCGAATTGCCAATACCAACTAAGAAGACAGATAAGATAATCACTGCGATACCCGCTGTGATTGTCCATCTTGTTTTAGCGGTAACGCCAGTCCACTCTTTGCGGTAAATTCCCCACATATTTGCTGTCAGAATGATGGTTGACATGTGCAGAATCCACGAGCTAGCACCGTTTCCGAGTTTGCTTTCGCCCATTCCGTAAAAGAAGAACTGAAGAAACCAGGTTGTTCCAGCCAAAGCTGAAAATAAGATGTTACGAACAATTGGTGTCGATTTATCACTAAAATTGCAATACGATTTGTTTTTCAAACTCAGGATGGTAGTCCAGATAAAGTTAGTTGTAAGACCACCCCAAAGAATGACTACGAACGTCACATTGTTCTGAAACAGGAATTCGCCCTGATTAGGATTCGCCGATTTCCACAATTCGTTGGCAACAATTGCCATTGGTTTTCCGGCTTCGATTCCAAAGTTGAAAAAAGAGCTCAAAATACCTGAAATGACAGCAATAATAAGACCTTTCACGAGACTAAATTCTGCCACTGAAGCAGCTTGTTGTTCTTTTGTAAGTTCTTTTTCTTTCAAAATACCTGCTCTGCCAGAAATTCCGATTCCGATGAGGCAAACTAATACACCTAAAAGAACGAGCTGACCGCCTGGGTGCGAAATCATATCGGTGAAAGAGACTTTTCCCGGAGTCGGAAAAACAGAGTAATAGATGGATGGTACCACTGCGCCAAAAGCAGCACAGAAGCCTAACACCACAGAATTACCCAACGACATACCCAGATATCGAACACCTAGCCCATACGTCAATCCACCAATTCCCCAAAACAGACCCATCAAGAAAGTGATGGTCAATATTTGTTGTGAACAACCAACAATGATTGATGCAAAATTAGGAATCGTGAGATAAGCTGCCAAAGGTGGTACGATTAACCACGAAAACAGACCTCCAACAATCCAGAAACTCTCCCATGCCCAACCTTTAACTTTGTTGTAGGGCATGTAGAAACTTCCAGAAGCTATACCACCAATGGTGTGAAAAAATATTCCTAATAGAACGTTCATATCTTATCGTTTTGAAGTGACTTCCGTTTCATATTTTTGGATTTCAGCAATGTAGGCTTCGGATACAGGTACTTCTCCCATTGCACAATAGTAGTTGTAAACCGCTGCCCAAGGTAGTGACTTTGCTTCTTCTAACAATGCCATACGCTCAAAATTTTGTCCTTTCGATTCGTATTCACGTAATTTAGATACGGGCTCCAACAAAGCTTGCATAAACGCCTTCTGAGTTGCACGAGTTCCCACTACATAAGCTCCGATACGGTTGATAGATGCATCGAAATAATCCAAACCAACGTGTACTCGGTCAAACGCATCTGCACGCACGATTTCTTGTGCCAATGCCTGCAATTCGTCGGTCAACAATACCACGTGATCGCTATCCCAACGCACACCACGGCTCACATGCAACATAATTTCGGGAGCAAACAACAACAACGAAGAGATTTTGTCTGAAATGACTTCAGTAGGGTGGAAGTGACCCGAGTCGAGGGTAATCATTTTGTTATTTGCCACGCCATAACCCATATAGAATTCATGTGAACCCACCACGTAGCTTTCGCTTCCGATACCGAACAATTTACACTCGATGCAATCGCGCATGAAATCGTCATTGGTTTTCAATTCGAAAATTTTGTCCAACGATTCTTTCAGGTTTTTGCGGTACAATGCGCGGTCAACAGTTAAATCTTTCGATCCGTCCGGAATCCAGATATTGTGGATACAAGCAGAGTTCAACTGACGACCCATCTCTTCTGCAATCTTACGGCAAGCGTTCACGTGATCAACCCAGAACTGACGAATAGCAGGATCGCGGTGCGATAAGGTGAATCCATCGGCTGATTTCTCGTGAGAGAAACAAGTTGCATTAAAGTCCAACGCATATCCTTTTTCTTTCGCCCAATTAATCCAGCTTTGGAAATGACGTGGCTCTAGCTTATCGCGGTCAACTACACCAGTCTCACTAAAATCTGCGTAGAAAGCATGAATGTTAACACGGTGTTTACCGGGAATCAATGCCATCGCTTTGTCAATATCTGCACGAATTTCTGCAATGTTGCGCGCTTTACCTGGGTAGTTACCTGTGGTCTGAATTCCGCCGGTCAGGTCACCTTCGGGAGCTTCGCAACCGGCTACGTCGTCGGCTTGCCAACAATGAAGTGAGATGGACAATTTATCCAACTTTGCGATTGCGCTTTCCACATCGATGCCAAACTCGGCATAACGAGATTTTGCCAATTCATAAGCTTGTGAGATTTGTAATTCTTTCATAGATTAGATTGATTATATAAAATGTATAATATGATTTTTTTCAATTTTCAGGATTCAAAGAATAGTGTTTGTCAAGATTGAATGACTAGCAACTTGTTATGCGAAAAAAATCAACAGAAAAACTTTATTGCTGTAACAAAAACTTTACTGCAAAAGTATTTCACGGCAGTATATTATACAATATGAATATTGATATAAAATCTCTATTTTTTGACAATTTCATCAAATAGGCAAAGCTAAATACAACGTTGTTGTTCTATATGGAGGCTTTGAGGAGGATTTGTCGCGGAAGTTAGAACCAATCATTTCGAAACTTGCGCTTAAGGTGCGCTTTCAGAAAACTGCCTAAGCAGGCCCTCAATCTTAGCCTTTCCAACGGGATTCATCGAATGGCAATAGAACGGTGGGCAAATCAGTTGATGGTCTAAACAATAATCGACTAGCCACACGGCACAATCGTAACCAGTTTTCTCGGTTTCAGTTGTGCCATGCTGATAGTTTTCGTCTGCCAAATCGTGGTCGAAAGATATAAAGTCAGGTAACCCGTTTTGAGTAATCCAATCACAAAACGCCTCATAGGTGCGCACAACTATCCATTGGTCATTGAGGTAAACTTCTTGGTTTGAGTAGCTATAGGCATCCTTTGGATGGCGGATATCATCTAAAAAGAGGCTCTTCAATCTTCGATTATTCATACATTGCCAACGCTTCGCGATGTTGCTTTTTCATGTAGTCAATCAGCTCCTGCGGTTGCTCTACTTTTACACTGTTGTCAAAAGACATAAGTTCCATCACGCTCTGTGCACGCACGAAACTCTATGATTCAACCTGCATTATTTCCGAATCACTCCCGTGAAAGCCCTTTCTGTGGGGATAAGTTCAAAAATGCGAGAGGGTTGTATTTCCGCTTCGTCGCGGTGAGAGATGTAGATGATGGCGGTTTGCTTAGTAGCCGTGATGGCGTTCGCCATGTCGATAAAGAGGCGGATGTTTTCATCGACGAGCTCGATAGTGGGTTCGTCGAGAATCAGGAGCGGTGGATGTTTCACCATGGCGCGGGCAACCATCACCATGCGTTGCTGCCCAACGGTGAGGTCTTGAAACGATTTGATGCGAAAATCCGACCCCAGCATGTCGAGCCATTGCAATGCGACCTCTATTTGCAAGTCGGTAGGGTAGGTGTAGAGACCGACCGAATCGTTGAACCCCGAAATAATCATGTTGAGCACGGTGTCGTTTCGGTGGAAGCGAGTGGTCATGTTGGGAGTGAAGTACCCAATCTGTTTGCGAATCTCCCAGATGGTTTCGCCGCTGCCTTTCTTTCGCCCAAACAGCGTGATGTCTTGATTGTAGTCACGCGGATTGTCGCCAGTGATGATTGATACCAACGAGCTTTTTCCTGAACCGTTGGGTCCCACCAGTTGCCAGAATTCTCCTTTTCGGATGGTCCAGTTGACGTTTTCGAGTACCTGTTTGTCGAGGTAGTGCACCGACACGTTGTGCAGTTCGATCAGCGGATCTATGTTGCATGTTGTTTCGGTGTATATTTTGGGCAGTCGGAAGCGGCGTTCGTGTTCTGGCAAAATTCTTTTAGTGAAATCGCCAAGACTTTCGGCAGAAGTGATACGGTTCTCTTCGTCCACACTTAAAACGAGTTCCGCATGAGGTAATATATCGGCTTTGCGATAGACAATTTGAATCAATTGAATGTCGGACGATAATTTCATCAAACGTTCGCGAATAGCGGTTTGTGTGGCTTTGTCTGCATTGCTAAACACATCGTCGAGCACGAGGTAATCGGGTTTCTGATCGATAAGATAATTGAGCAGCGCCTTTTTCTGCTGACCGCTTGACATCGACTCCAAACTTTTATTTTCATCTGTCTGAATCGGAAAGTGATCGAGCCGATACTCTTCGTCAATCAGTTTGTCGATAGTGATAGTTGAATGTAGCAAACCATGCAATCCGGCAAGGTTGATGTAAGGCGCGAGCAAATTTTTCTGCATGATTTGCTCAATCAGTTGTTTTTTGTTGCAATTATTTGAAAGGTACAGTGCTAGTATCATCAGTGATTCAATTACTCAGTCAATCATTTACTTATATTCCTCGGATGGTGTTCCAAAATCTCTCGACGCAGCATTTCGCGGTCGATGTGGGTATAGATTTCGGTGGTGGTGATGCGCTCGTGCCCCAACATTTGCTGAATGGCACGCAGGTTGGCGCCACCTTCGAGCAGGTGTGTGGCAAAAGAGTGTCGGAAGGTGTGCGGACTGATAGTCTTTTTAATTCCCGCCTTTTCGGCAAGGTCTTTGATGATGTAGAAAATCA
>JBAXGL010000014.1:0-20676 GCA_037139375.1 Bacteroidales bacterium
ACCAGAAATCATTTGCCGAACGATGGAAGAGATAACTGCACCAGTAAAATTATCACCACATCCGGTGGTGTCGCCTTTTCGTTCAGGATATTGAAGAAATTCATCCCATATCCATTGACAAACTGGCACATGAGTTTCAATTGGCGAAAATAGTTTTCCTGCAGAATAGATATACGTCGGATTTGCTCCGTGTGTAATCACGAAGGCATTACATCCATTCTGTTTGTAGTATTGGATAGCATTTTCGCGACAAGTAGCACCGCTTATTCGTAATGATTCTTCTTCGTCCATCAGCAATAAGTCTATCAATGGTAAACTGCGAACCGTATCGCCAAGTGGCCACGGTTGATCGGGACATTTTTTCTCATTCGGGAAATCATACACCGTATGCACGAGAGTGAAAGCACCATTCTCTTTTGCTTTTTGAAGCAATTCTGTTAGATTGTCATGCAAAGCGGGTACCAAAGCGGTTGCCCCAAAGACAATCATATCCGATTTCCAGAAATATTCGTCTAAAATATCGGGGCTTAATCGCTCTGCACAACCAATGTTATTCACAAAAATTCGTTCGCCTTTTCCATCTAAATAGATAGGATCAGAAAGCACATCGGTATAGGGAGTTTCGCCTTCCAACGTAAGGTAATGGTCGAGGTTTAAGGGCAACTTCTGGAGCAAACCCAAAATAGCATCGCCTTTTTCGTCATTGCCTCTTGCACCATAAAACGAGACTTGCGCAGCTTCTCCGTACAGCAATTGCGCCGCATTAACGGCAGACACCAATGCAGGGCCACCCACATTGAAGGTATCATAGGAACGATGACCAGCTATATCGTTCAGAATGTGACGAAATGACACCTCTGTAAATCGTTCTAACTCCTGAGTAAACACCAATTTACCAGGATCAAGTCCACCATCTCCCGAAATCTTTGATTGATACTTTTGGAAGGCAGGCGACTGAAAGTCTACATTATTATAGACAAAATCACCTAAGCCACATCCAGCAACCGATATTTTGAAAGTCTTCATACACAAACACTATAGGTAGTTTTGATATTCGTTTGACAACAGAAACAGAGGGGTTTCATCTTCTTCAATTTGAGGGAAGCGACCAATCAGTTCGTAGAAGAAATTATCATTCTCGTCATCATTGACAGTGCTTACTTCACCTACTAATACGGGTGCATCGACTCCATAAAAACGATGATAGACTCGTTGATCCATACATACACTCTCACCTGGGCGAACTTGTATTTTGTCGCCAGGCAACATTCGTTTTGCGACACCGTCTATTTTCACTTCAAAAGATTGATCAGATAGAGTTCCATCGATATTTGAATTAAAAAATTCGATTTCAAGAACTCCACCACCTCTATTGATTATATCCTCCATTTTGCGTTTATGGAAGTGCATTGGCGTTTCTTGATTTACACCTACTATCATAATCTTTTCGCAATAGGGTTTTCTATCACGTTTTACATTACCGTTACGAATGGTAAACAACAACAATCCTCTTTTGGTAAAATCATTGCTCCCAAAGTCAGTTAAATCCCAACCTAAGGTATTATCAATTATTTCTGAATGGGTAGCATATTTGCCTTTCCAATCTGCTGGGGTATAGGTTGCCCATTCTGGCAGATTAAACTTATTTTCTGCAAAGAAATCCAATGCAGATTGCATTAATTTGTTTATTTCACTTCGTTTCATGTTGTGTGTTTTAGTGGTATTGGTTCAATTTATTAAAGTGCTTTTCCGTTGCTTTCGAACAGTAGAATGTGATGCGTCACAACCTCTTTGGTTGCATTAATCACAGCCGTTTTCATCCCTTCGTAGCTGCGTTTCGGGTTTTGCAAATATTTCTGAACCGCTGACATCGCTTTCATCTGAATTGCAGTAGCCACATTTACCTTACAAATTCCATTGCGTACGCAACTCTTAAAATCCTCGTCACTCGTCCCAGTTCCACCGTGAAGCACTAATGGAAGATTGTTTCGCTCGCTTATTTCAATCATTCGGGTGATGTTTAGTTTTGGTGTTGCTACGTAATTTCCGTGCAAATTGCCAATCGCTATTGCCAAGGCATCGATGCCTGTTTGCTCTACAAAATAAGCAGATTCTTCTACATCGGTAAATACATCTGCGGTCGAGGCATCGCCTGTGCCTTCGCCACCACCTTCGCCAGTGTCTCCCACTCTTCCAAGCTCAGCTTCGCAACCAATGCCATAAGCTTTTGCCATTTCTGCAACTCTTTTCGATATCCGAATATTCTCTTCCATCGGCAAACAAGCTCCATCGAACATCACACCTGTGAATCCTAGGCGAGCTGCTGCTTCGCACGTTTCGAAGCTATTGCCATGGTCGAGATGCACCGCCACAGGCACTTTAGCACTTTTTGCGGCAGCAATAAACAACGGTGCCATGATATGTAATGGCGCTGTCGGAAACTGCACTTCTGCCAATTGAAGAATAATAGGAGCATTTAGCTCTTCAGCGGCTGCAATAGCACCCAAAATATTCTCCACACTTAATGAATTAAACGCTCCAACGGCATATTTGCCTTCATGCGCTTTTTTGATTATATCTGCATACGATACTAACATATTTATTGATTTAAATTATTGATTACTAATGATCTCAACTATCCTCTGTTCTCCTGCTTCGAGGTGATATTTTGTTGCCTGAAACATTCGATTTTCAGTCCAAGGTTTTGCCTTATCTTGTCGATTTTCAACCAAAATGGAATAATCGGCACTGTATTTAGTAGGATTCTTCACATTCAATCGAATTCGTTTGCCTTTCACTGATACAATACTCGCCTCCAACTGATCGAATGCTCGACACAACTTTGATTCTGTATCTACATAAATTGAAGGTAATTCGACTGCAGTGAGCAGCATCGAGGTTTCAGCCCACGTTGATCCAGCCTTTATTTCACCAATGCCTTCAAACCAATCGGTGGTACTTACACGTTCGTTTATCCAACCAGGATCCATACCTGCAATGGGACGATCTTTGTGCGACATAAATTGAGGAATCGACTGTGTTATTTCTCGTAGCAACGCCAAATAACGAGCATCAGACGTGGCTCGATACAACCGCAACAATGCCAAACCTGAATGTGTACAAATACCAGGCGAACCGTGTTTGTTCTGCGTATTAGCAAAAACGGCACCTGTTGTTTTCATCTTCAATCGACCAAACAGGCAACTATCAGAATACACATAATCATAACTCATCACCCACGTCGAAAATTGAGCCGCAGTCTCTTGCGAATAGCGTAACCACTTTTTTGCTCCAGTTGCATCGTACAAAAGTGCAAAAGATTCGAGCATAGCATAAGTCGATTCGCTATCGGGATTTTGCATCGCATCGCCTGGTCCACCGCAGCTTATTCCTTTGGATATATAATCATCATACATTTTTTGTGCTGATAGTTTTGCGATCTCCAAAAACTGTGGCTTATTGAAATATCTTGCTGCTAAAACCCAAGCACCAGGCACAATAGCCCCACTGGTAGAACCACCTACAACAACATCGCCTGTCTGACTATCTACAAAATTGCCAAATTGCCCCCATTTCTCCCAAAGACGAACAAACGCTTCAGCAACGCCCAAAGTGCCAGTTTCCCAAAGCTGATTCACTGGCAATTTGCGGAGTTTCATCAACTCAAATTGTTTGATAATGTAATAGAGTGCGTCGCCACTTTTGCGCACCAAATGCCAATTTAGAGCGTGCGGTTTTCGAATATCGCCACCATACCATTTATTGCCCTTCTCGCCACTATCCCAGAAAAAGCCTGAAGGCGAAATTCCATTTGGAAAAAGCCAATTGAAATTTGCCACAACATTTTTTTGCGTTGTTGTATCGTTCGAGAAAAGCAAAGGATAAGTCGAAATCATGCCACCTGTCCAGCCTATTTGCCAATCTTGTAGAAAATTTTCGCGCATCCCAATGGCATAATAGCCCCACTCTGGAACAAAATTCTGCGTATTAAACTTCCGTTCAATGGTTTTATAACATTCCGAAAAAGGGTAAGAGGGAGAAAAAGCATGCGCCTGAGCCAAGTTGACTCTAATCCCAAAATACTGATTGAAAAGCGACTGTATATTTTCTAATGGAAATAGTCGAAAAATGATTTTGAAAGTTACCTCATCACCAACCTTGAAATCAGCTGGTTTATCGGTTGTTGCGACTGAATTGTTGGCAATCTCATATTTGTATCGTTCGCGTACTAAGGGCGAAACGATGGACACTCGTCCTACCTGGTTCGCACCAATTCGTGTTTCTTCGAAATTGATTCCATAATCGCCCCAATCGTTGCGCTGGTCAGTAATAATTAAAGCACCGTACCGCTCGGTTGGCGAATAAAATCCAACGCATGGAAGTGTCATACTACCACTTCGCTCTTGCACCAGCGAAGTTCCTTCGGCAATGTTTAGCCGAGGCACATCCGATATAATCATCGGTTTATTCGGACCCATATCGCGATAATCATTCAGCTTGGGTGAATAAGGAATCTTACGCGATTCGTATCGATTGCCATTGTATAACGCCGCTGGCATCAAAACGTAATTTTGCTTCGTCCATTTATCAAAATCGAATTCAACAGCCACTGCACTCGCAGATTCCAATCCCTTTATTAATTTAAAAGTAACATTACAGAATGCAACGCCATTGCTAACAGTCGGAAAACGACTACGAACAACCCAAACGCCATTTTTTGTGGTTAAAGTCGAAGTTGTATCATTGCCTAAGCCTCCTATTAATTGATAGCTGTTCGTCAATTTATTGTACAAGCTATAGTCGTAGTTATTGACACAAAACCGCAATGACGGATGGTGTTGAGCAAATAAATCCTCAATTTCATTTGCTTTAATTAGTAAGGAAAAAAATGATAATAGAAGCAGTAGAATTTGTTTCATGTTTAGATTTCCCAAATCAGCGTGGGTTCGGATTATATTTCTTATACCGCATTAACGCCTCGACAAAGTAATAATCGGCATACGTAAGAGGCACATCAACTTCGCTGTTTTTAGGCAAAAAACCTACACTGTGCTTCAAGATAAAATTGCCATTTTCACCAATTTTGGCAAGATAAGTGGGTGATGAAAGTGTCAGTAGTTGCGTTTCTGCAGCTTTCAAGAAACGCTTAGATTCTTTGCCTTTTACATATCTGCTTAACTCGATTAAAGCTGAACAAATAACGGCTCCTGCAGAGGCATCGCGCAGTGCATTCGGAATGTTTGGCGCATCGAAATCCCAATATGGAATCAAATCTTTTGGCATTCGTGGATGATTGAGTAGGTAGTTGGCAATCCGAATAGCTTGATTCAGAAACCGATGGTCGCATGTTTCGCGGTAAGTCATTGTATAACCATAAATCGCCCAGGCTTGTCCTCGTGCCCAAGATGAAGAATCACTAAATCCTTGCCACGTTTCTTTGTATTCTGGCAGTCCGCTTAATTTATCGTAAGAAACTACATGATAGCAACTTGCATCATCTCTGAAATGATTTTTCATTGTTTTTTCGGCATGCTCAACCGCAATTTTGTAATATAAACTGTCGCCAGAAAACTTTGTAGCATTAAACAACAATTCGAGATTCATCATATTGTCGATAATCACCGGATATTGCCATTTACCCCAATCCCACGAACGAATCAAACCCACTTTTGGATTAAATCGAGTGGATAACGACTTCGCTGTATTGACAACAATTTGCTTATATTCGTTTTTTGGATCTAATCGAAATGCATTGCCATAACTGCAATACATAACAAATCCAATATCGTGATTATCGGTTGTAAATTGTTCCCCTTTAATGCGCTCAGAAAAGAGTTCAGCATTTTTCTTTACAGAATATATTTTGTTGAACTCATATAAATACCAAAGCGTCCCAGGAAAAAATCCGCTACACCACCATTTGGCATCGCTGGTGATGAATTTACCATTGTTATCAAACGACTTGGGTAATAATCCAGGTTGCGATTTTAATTTTTCAGCCATTAGCCCATATTGTGCCGCACAGACTGAAAGGCTACGATCCACAACTTTAAGGACACTCTTATTTACAGCAAAAGCGCTAAATACACTTGTTGTAAAAGCAATTATAAATGACAATATTTTAAGATTCATCGAATTCAAGATTTTGATTTAAGCATTCTATCTACTTCTATTCCAGCAAAAAGCACTGCAAAAACGCCGTGTGTATCATCGTCATAGAATGGGCGATTGATGTAATAGTTAACATCCTCCGAACAGTATGTTCCCATACATATTTTGTGAACTGTGCCATCAGGCTCAACCTCTGACTTGATAGCGTTCCACGCGTTTAGCACAACGGGTTCATAGATTTTTCTATCCAACCAACCATTGGAAACTCCTCGAGCTATTGCGAGTGTAAAAATGGCTGTCCCCGACACCTCTTCTTTCGAATCCGGTCGATTCAACACATTGTACCAAAATCCGTTTGCGGCTTGTAGCTTCACCAACGATTTCACATGCGTTCGGTAATGTTCTATAATTGGTTTGTAGTAAGGACTCGATTTTGGCAAACATTTCAACACTTCGGAAGTCGCCCATATCCCCCACCCGTTTGCACGTGACCAATAGGGTAATTTCGTTTTAGGACGAAATGAATAGTTGGCGTGCATGTAGAGTTTCGCATCGTTATCCCATACGTGTTTACGAAATGCCAACACCTGCTTCGCGGCATCGTTGATAAAAAACGCTTTGTCTTCTGGATTTTCTACGTAATTGGAAGCCTGCACCAAAAAAGGAATTCCCATAAACATATCATCTACCCAAGTCGTGTATTTTTCGGGAGTCGTGCGTGTAAACACATTTGTGCCAGCGAACCGGATTTGTTCCTCTTTCGCATATTTCAACATTTCAGCTACAAACTTTTCATACGCTGGTCTATTTGTGAAGTTTTTCACCGTTTGCAAGCGATAAATCAGCGGCATCGACGGAGCTAACGTGAAATCGAGCAGGGGCGTTTTGAGAATATAGTGATTGGCTGATTTGAAAGCATTCAACGTCTTCACTTGGTATTCGACGAAGGGAATTCCGTTGATGTGAAAATCGCAAAAAGCAGTAGCCCAATCGTTGTATTTCTGTTTTCCTGTAGCTTCAGAAAGCGTTTGCATTGCCCATGCCACACCTCCGTTGTGGTAATTCCACTGATAGGTTGTGCCCCATGGTGCAGGATTAATCACATTACCCAAAACTTCAACTTTCGGAATAGTCCATGTGACCAACTGATCGTCAAGACCATTGTACATTTTGCCAAAAACTAACTGATTTTCAATCGCTGATAGCTGTGTTTCGTTTTCACTTAGTGGTCCAAGCACCAACCAATTGGAAATTTCGGCTAACTTTCTGTCAACATTTTCAACAGATAATAGTCCGATTTTTGGATAAGAAATGCTTTTTTCTAGGATTGCCCCTTTATCACTCGGTGGTTGCATATAGAATCGCCATTCATCTCCATAAGTTTGAGACTCCACAATCAGATTGTTTATGCCTTTTTTCAATTGCAATTCAAGTCTTTCAGGCAATTCCAAATCACGTTCATCGAGCACGATGTGAATCTTTCTCTGTCCTGTTTTATGGTAAATCACTGTTCCGTTGAGAATGATTTTGCAGCCATCATTGTGCTCAAATTGTATCGGAAGTGTTTGATCAGTTTCGACTTGTAATTGTGTAAATGCAATAGCTACAGCATGTTTGCCTAATCCAAACGTACGACCAAAGTCAACACACATCAAATCGTCGAATTTTGTTTTCGATATCGCTACTTCGAGTTTGTATTTGAAAGGAGTTTCGCGTATCAACTTGTCGCCAATGAGACTGACTACCGACAAAGGATCTTTTACCGCTGAGACATTAGATGGATTAGAATAGCTTGAAAAGCAAAGTGAGAATAATAGAAGAAAGGCAACAACAGATTTGCTCATTTACTTTAGTGGTTTTTGAAGTTAGGATTCAACTAAAATAAGACGCAAAACAAAGATTGTTTCCTTAAAACAAAAATAGTATTATACAAAAATAGGCTTCAAAATTTGAAGCCTATTTTTTATTTTTCTATTATGATTAACTCTTTCTCTTGTCGATATTTGAATTTACCAATATCTGACAACACATCGAGAATTTTGGTCAACGATTCGTTTCGGTTAAATTTCAACGTTAAGCGTTGATTACCTAAATCCTTGTCTCTGATTTCAATCTTCGTATTGAAGGCATTTGAAATGGTTGACATTATGACAGTAAGTGTTTCATTATCGAACGCAAATTTATGAGATTCCCACGCCAATGCCCGATCCATATTTTCAACTTTTCTCACAGAAATCTTTTCCTCTCCGTTGTTGAGTAGGGCCTCTTCGCCAGGTATCAGCACCACACTAGTTTGTTCGTCGTTATCTGCAAATTTCACACTACCTTCTTTAAGCAAAGTTCGCGTGTAAGATTCATTTGAAAAAGATCTAACAGAAAACACAGTTCCCAAAACTGTCACTTTTCCTTCTTTCGTCTCTACCGTAAATGGGTGCACTTTATCTTTTGTGACTTTAAAAAGTGCCTCACCTTGCAGCTCTATATTTCTATTTTCTTGGTAATTACGATGATAAACGATTGATGAACCTTGGCGCAAAGCAATTTTAGAACCATCGGGCAAACGAATTTGTTTCACATTGGCGGAAGTATTGGCAAAAACAACTTCTTGACTTCTATCATAAAAATGATAACACAACAAACTGATTGTCAACAATAAAGCAATCGAACAAGCTACCTTAAATGGAGTGGAAGAAAATAGACTGAATCTCTTCGTAGGCACATGAATTGGGGCAGATAATGGCTGATCCAACCTCTCTTTTATTTTCAAAAAAGAGGTCAACACATCTTCATCACTCAAAACCACATTGGTTTTGAATTTGATTTTTTGAAGATAATCTTCCATTTGTTTCTCGTTACTTTTCATTTATCTAAATTCTGAAATTGACTTTTCTTTTCTATAGGACGCACATTTATTCTAATTACCCTAAAAAAAGCTCAATAAAATTAGAGATATCCATACTAAATAAATCTTCTTTAATAGAATTGTGATTTTTTTGTAAGCTATTGCGACTTGTGCCTCTACCGTTTTTCGTGACAAATTCAGGATTTCAGCAATCTCTTTGTATGTTAATTGGTCGTTGACTAGCATTTTGAAAATCAACTGACATTGAGGTGGTAGTTCGTTGATTGATTTTTGAAGATTTTCGCGAAACTCTGCCATTTCGAGTGGCGAAAGCAAATTATCATCAATTTCAGGAATCTCCAATCCAAAACAATTGGTATCAGGTTGAATACGAATCGAGTTCTTTCGGATTAGGTCGATTGCTAAATTTTTGGAGCATGTGTATAAATAAGATTGAATATTGCGGATATGACGTAATTCTGCCCTTTTCTGCCAAATAGAAACGAAGACATCTGAAACGACCTCTTCGCACGGCTCTTTTTCTTTCAAATAGAAATAGACGAAATCGCATAATTTAGAATAATAAAGACGATGTAGAGACTGAAAAGCCTCCATGTCATCGTTTTCGTATATTCTAACCCAAAATTCTTGGTGGTCGATTTTTGTCATTTTGCCTACATTCACTATTTTGAATGTAAAAGTATGGCATTCAATTTAGAATTCAAAATTTACACCCAAATTAAGCGAAAGAATACCGTAATTGCTACCAACATTGCCCGGTGTAATATTGGCTTCTGCACCCGATGCCCCCATCGAAATCTCTGGATCGCCATCTTTAAAATGCGAAAGGGTGAAGATATTTTGTGCTTGAAAAAACAGATGAGCAGATTTTGTAAAAAGTTTTTTTGATATTCGCTCAGGTAATGTATATGTTAGTGTCACATTACGAAGTCGAAGATACGAACCGTCAACTAAATAACGCGAGTTTTCTCTGCCCGCCATTTGAGAGTTATAGAGTAAAGGTGTATTTGAATTAGGATTTTGTGGCGTCCAATGATTTTCAATTATTGCGTATTTGTTTTGAATATCATAGGTGTTGACATAGCTATTTTGCCTCAACCCAGTATGGTAAATCCAATTACCATACTGAAAAGAAAGCAAAAATGATAGTTCCCAGCTTTTATAATTAAAAGTATTGGTGATACCTCCATAAAAATCGGGATAGGGTGTTTTATCTTTCAATAAGATTCGGTTTTTTTGATACGTCGGCAAATCCATTATTTCGGCATCCAAAACTTTACCCGTTACCACTTTCGAATTATCATCTCCTGTTGCTTCATAAATCATCTCGTGACCCGTAGTTGGGTCAACACCTGCCCACAAAGGTAGATAATAGAGTGCCAAAGGCTGACCTTCAACCACGCGATTTACACCTTTCTCTATATAATTCTGTTGGGTGGAAAGTTGCAACACTTTGGTGTTGAAAGACGAAATATTAAAATCGGTTTGCCATCTGAATTTGCCAATCAAATTCTTGGTGGTTAAGCTAAAATCAACTCCTTTATTTACCAATACGCCTGTGTTAAGAGTAACATCTGTGGTAAAGTAACCCTGAAAAACCCCTATATTGTAATTAATCAGTAAATCGTCACTCCTCTTATAGAACCAATCGACATTAAAAGCTACTCTATTTTTAAGAACAGAAGCATTTAATCCGATATTTATTTGCGTCTGCTTTTCCCAAGAAACATCCTTATTGCCAATTTTATCAAACACAAATCCTGGACTACCCGCATATTCACCCCAGTTAACGGCTCTCGATTGTGAAGGGAAATTACCCATTTCGGCATTACCTACATATCCATAACTTGACCTAATTTTAAGGTAATCAATTTGTGAAATACGTTTAATCATCGGTTCGTCGCTCACTAACCAACTTACCCCCAAACCAGGGAAAAACCCCCAACGTTTGCTAGCAATAAAACGAGAAGATGCATCGGCTCTGGCGTTGAGCTCTGCAAACCACCTGTCTTTGAATGAATATTGTGTTCGAGTAAAGAAAGACAGAAAACGATAGCCATCCATACCAGCAGATTGCTTGGTATAAACTTTCTCGGTATTAGCATTGGTCAGTTCAAAATAATTAGTCGGAAATCCTTCGAAACGTGCGACATTAAAATCACTATTGTAGGATTGAATATTGTTACCCAGCATCACCTTCACTCGATGTATGTCAGAAATCTGAGGTTTGAAAGTCAGTACATTATTACCATTAAAACCATAATTCAAGGTACGTGCATACAAAATTATGCCGCTCTTTGAAGGATCGATGGCTTCATCTTCACGGTAATAGTCTTTCGACTGAAAAAAGCGGTAGCGACGTGTCCCAAGATTTACACTCCAATCAGTTCTGAAATCGATAAATTTAGATGGCTTTATGTCTAAATATGCAGTAATCACATCGTTGAACTCAATATTATCATCCCATGTTTCCTGCATCTGATAGAGCGGATTTCCCCCTTTTTTGTCGTTTATATTACGTGAGTCAAAGAATTTACCCGATTGATCAGGCGAATAAACTGGTAAAAGCGATGAACGATTGAAAGCAGTAATCGCTGATGGATAGGTCGAATTGTCCGCAAAATTGGCTATCGCATTGGACGTTAATCCAAACAAAACGTTGGGCAAAAGACTGTACTCGTTTTTTAGCAACAAAGTAGTGCGATTACTCTTCTTTCCCTTAATAAAATCGTCCGTTGCACGGAGCGAAAAACTGACAAGATATTTACTCTGCGACTGACCACCACTAAACGAAAATCTAAAATCATTATAATGGATAGGTTGCGACAAAGCTGCGGACCAATCTTCGCCATTTGGATTTTGGGTTAAATAAGAGTTGAGCCACGAACGATTATAGCCTCTAAAACCTGTGTAATCTGACGAGAATGGGAAATATTTCAGTGGATCGTTGTCGAGCAAAAGTTTGCGAGCAGGATATTTATTGTAGTAAGCATCATCTAAAACATTTAGCAGAGACCGCCCGCTCAGAAAATGAGGTTGATTGATTACAAAATTGAGACCTGTTCGCCATTCGAAAGACGTTTTTAGAGGTGAATTAATTTTGCCATTTCGGGTAGTCACCAACACCACACCATTGGCAGCTCTCGATCCATAAATAGCTGCCGAAGCAGCATCTTTCAAGACTTCTATCGACTCAATATCATCAGGGTTTAAATCTTTCAGTTGAATAGTCTGCGGTACTCCATCTACAACCAAAAAAGGGTCTGATGAAGAGTTAATCGAAGAAAGACCTCTAATACGAAGGCGATCGTTATTAGCAAAAACACCCGATGCGTTTCCCTGAAAGCTGTTAGTGACATCACCGCCAACCGATCTATGCAAAACTTCGGGCTTTATCGTAACCACAGAACCTGTCAACTCTCTTACATTGACTGTGCCATATCCCACCACCACTACTTCGCTCAGCAAAACGCTATAACTAGACAAATGAACCTCAATGTGGTGGGAAGTTATCGGTATCTTTTTTTCCAAAAATCCCATCATATAAAATACAACTACTGAATCTTGAGGATTGATATCGAACCGAAAATACCCATTTAAATCAGTAACTGCCTTTAGATTACGTTTAGAATTCATCACCGACACGCCAGGCAAAGGTTGTTTTTGATCGTCCAAAACTACACCTTCAACTATAGGAATTTGATTTTGTTTTTTTAGTAAATCATTAGTCTCAGCACTCAGAAACACATAATAATCTACCATTTTGTAGACCACTTCTTTGTTTTGAAATAACATTTCAAGAACCTCTAATAGTGATGATTTAGAGCAGCTAATCGAATATTTCCGAGCATCATTGACCGACTCATTGTTATACACAAACACTATTTTTACTTGCCGTTCAATGTCGTTTAATATTGTTTTAAGTGATGCATTATTGTATTGCAAACTCACATCAGTGCCTTTACCAAAAGAAGTCGTCACCAAGCAAATCAGTACAAAAAGAAACACAAATATTCGTTTTGCAAGTTGCGATGTTAAATGTGATTTTTTCATTCTATCCATTGTTTATAGTGCTGGATTGAACAAATATTCATTATTTGGAATCGGGCTATAGAGCCTATTAGCATTCCAAGGTAATTCGGTTTCCTGAATCAAATTCAACCGATAACCCAACGGAATACGACCAGATTTGTAAGGTTCTGGTAAATACGAACTATATTCAGAGCCACTAAGTGATGCCAAACGCAAATTATCCCACCGACGGACATTCTCAAAATAGAGTTCACGTGCGCGTTCATCGATGATAAGTTTATATAAATCTTTTTTGGAAACAGGAAGATTCACTTCCGTCAAACCCGCTCTTATTCTGATTAAATTTAGTTCTAATAATGCTAATGGCAATTTGTCTTTGTGTAAATAAATTTCTGCACGCATCAAATGAAATTCAGCGGCTCTCAACCAAGGTATATTCGACGTGGGGTAAGCAAATTTCAAACTTGTCCACTGACCAGATGGAGACTCTTTGCCCACACTATTGGTAATGTACACCAATTGTTTGAACCGAATATCTTTTGCCGTATCGCCACTTAACCAATTGCCACGAAACGAACTATCGAAAACAAGTCGAAACCGTGCTTGGGTTAGATCCCCATTTTGTAAGTTATTGAATGCAGTCCATTGAAACCCTGACCAGATGGATGTAGTGGTAGGTAAAAAAGCGCTATTACCATGAAATGCCATAATCATCTCACTGCCACGTCCAGCTTGATAGTTTACTTTATCCGTTGTTTGAAATATCTTGGAATACGAAACGCCTTGTGCCAATGGGAATTTAGCAGAAAATCCGCTTGTATTACCTAGTAATTCATTAATTTGAACAAGCGCAGAATCAAACTTGTTTTCTTGAAAAAAGACTTTTGCTAGCATGGCTGTAGCCACATCCTTTTTGCAACGAAATTGGTATGCCGATGGGTGAATCGCCTTTTCAAATTTGTCAGGAAGCAAACTCTTAGCATTTCGCAAATCAGACTCTAGAAAATCATATACTTGACGAACGGTTTTTCGAGGCTCTGCCATATCAGCAAAACTCAGAATCGGATTCTTCCGGTAAAGGGTAGACATGGAATCTAAAGTAGTTGCATGGTACTGCCGACCAACGAAATAGTTATTATAATACTCAACTGTAGCCCTCATCAGAAAAGCTTCACCCAAAAGGCGATTTGCATTTAATGAATCATTGTTAGTGACAAGTTTTGGCAAATGCTGCATGATAGATTTGGCAACAATATTCGAATTATTGCTTACAAATGATGCCCATTGTAACAGAATACCAGCCTGATAGTCGTTGACATTTGACTGATACCGAAAAAAATAATTTTCCCGAGTCAAGGAGTTAAAATCAGGCTGAATGGTGGAGTTTAATGTTTGAGCTGGACAATCAGAACCTAAGAGTTCAAATAATTGAATATTGCCATAATAGTTGTTGGCACAGAATGCACCATAAGCACCATTAATACAGACATCAAGATCATCTACAGAATAAAGCAAAGAGGATACTTCTTGCGTGTTTTCATTGCGGATAGAGGATAGGAAATCTTCGCAAGAACTAAACAAAAAAGCAAAAACCAATATCAATATCCCACAAAATAGGTCTCTTTTTGTGAATTTCATGTCTGCATAAAGTGTATCTGAAATAAGAATGACAAAAATAGTGAATATAATTCAATTTGATGAAATTCTATATTGATTTAAACAGTTGATATATAAGTCTGTTCGATGAAAATGCGTTTTTAACCTAAATAGAGCCCTTTTGTTGCAATGACTGATCAATAGAGTGTTCATTTTTCTACAAATAAAAAAAGATTGAGTAGATGAATAAATTCATCGCACCCAACCTTTTCTTTATAGAATAAAAGTATCAATACACGATTAATTTCTTCCTTGCTTTGCCAACTGTTACGATATAAACGCCTTTACTATATTGACTAACAGAAATAGTTTGTCGACCAGCTATTTTGCCAGAATAAACAATCTGTCCATTCATATTTGTAATCACTATAGGCATCGCAAGCTGAGTCCCTGCATCCAAAGTAATAAAATCGTTGGAAGGATTAGGGAAGATATTCAATGAAATCGTATTAAGATTTGCTAGCACAGTCAATGGATTATATATTGAGGTGATTGAGCTATTCTGTCCAGGTACTGAGAATATAGGTGTTAGCGATGTTGAATCGGAGATGTAACGCCCTCCACCACTCCAATTACTAAATGGAACTCCATCTTTTGAGCTAAATGTCGTCAAATTGATTTTCGTTCCTTCGGCATACGTACCAATTAACTGATTGTCTACTGTCACATTATACGTTTCAGGAGTTGTGCCACCAATTACCGCATAAAAACCAGCTACTTCGTCGGCAGCTCCATAGAAAGTGTTCTGAACCGGATTTTTCAAATACAAAAACGCATTCAACGGTTGTCCTGCAGTAAAAGCCACATCGCCACCATAAACAATGGTTTTGTCGTGGTTGGCAAATTTACGTACGGCGATGTCACGACCCCCATTCTTCTGCACCACACGATCCACCAGTTCTCGTGTTTGCAGAGTAGGATTCATAATGTAAATCAATGCGCCTCCATTGTATGATATTTCTGGGAGAATTTCCCTTGAAAGGGGTGTTCCATAAAATGATTTACCAGTAAAATAGACTCGTCCATCAACATCGGCAGCTACATTACCGTGCTCCGGATCAATCGTATTACCTGCACCATTTGTTTGGCGAGCAGTGAAACTTTGTCCTTCTATCCATGCACCAGTGGTTATATTCATACGAGCGATGAAGGTGTGAAATTCAGTACCCACATTTGACAATGTATGATAATTATCACCACCTACAAAACGAACCTTAGTCATTATGTCGTACGGACTATAACGCAACGGGTGATTTCCACCTGACACTTCAGCCATAAAGTATAGTAATCCATCGTCACCCATACTCACGCGGGCAATGCGAGTATCAGCCATATTATTATCTGAACGGTTAATCCAGTTCGGAGAGGTATTATCGCTACTCCAATTGTATCCATCATATTTTTTTATCCCTGAAAAAGAATAAATTTTAAAGCCAGGTATATCAACTGGTAAACTTGGCGAAACACCATCGCTTGTGTATACGTTTCGCCAACCCACTTCCACAGCCGATTGCGAAGCTTCGTCAATACACACATCGTTTGTATAGCTTGATGCACCACCAAACGAAGTGAGAATATCACCAGCAGGATTCATCACATACACCGAAACATTGTTCCATTTTTTACCATCGAAGTCAATCCCTGGAAGCGTCAACGCCACCATATAACCGGTCTTGCCTGCATCTACACGATAGACCGTTTTGGCAAATGTTTTAGTTAACAACAATTTATCGGCCAATCTATTTAACTTTACTAGTCCATTTGTACCTGCTGCCACATAAATATTATCGCTGCTGTCGATAGCCAAATCCACGGCATAAGCACCAATTTTTGTCACAGAAAGCACCGTTTTTCCATCAGCTGCTATGCGAACTATTGCACCACGCGAATTGATAGTGGCACCATTCAATAAATGGAGCACTGCGCCCTCAGGAATCAATGTTCCCCAGTCGCATGCCAACACAATAACGCCATCCGAAAGCACTTTTGTTCCCCAAACTTTACCCGAACCGGCTTCACCACCAAGATAGGACGATGCCACAAAATCATATACTTTGCGATCGGCATAATTCACCAACACTGAAATTACTTTTTCTTGCGATTTACCACCGTTGTCTGTCGCTTTTGCTTTGAGTGAGAAAACTCCTGAGAAAGTAGGTGTCCAACTTACAGTATAGGGAGCGATGGTTGATTCTCCAATTTTATCATTTTCAACATAATATTCCACTTTGGCTATGCTTCCATCCATATCGTATGCAAATGTCGTCAAATCGGTAGGGGAATTTAATATCAATTCTGAGGAATTGGTAGGAGTCAGTATTTTCACAATTGGTTCGGCATTGGGGAAACCACCGGGACCTGAAAGCAAAATATCATCCACCCACAAATACTTCCAACTCTGAGTTGCGAGTGGTCTGAAACGAAAGAGGAATGAATAATATCCAGCCAAAGGACAGTTTAACGTCAGCGTTTGCGATGCGTAAGTAGTAGGCAATTCCGTGCTCAAACTACTCCAAATAGTGTCAGATCCATTGATCAAAGCTCCTTCTAGTTTATACCCAGAGTTTGTAGTGCTTGCTTTGCCTGAAAATTTAATCGTATATGCCCCGGCAGAAAAATACAAAGGTGTAGAATAACGAATAAAATTAACATCCACCGATGATTTCCGTCGCATGGCTTTTGTACCATTGACTCCTTCACCATCATATACTTTCCACTCATTACCTCCTGCCGTGTTTGAGAATAACCAATCGGTAGCACCATCTTCAAAACTTTCGGTTATCAGATATCCTGTTGTTGTAGCATTGGAAGTGATTGTAACTGAACCCGATGTGGTTGCCAAACCGGTATTATCGGTGGCAATGGCACTTACTACATACGAACCCGGATTAGGATTGCTCCAATCGAATGTATAAGGTGCAGTTTGAACGGTGGATACTTTTGATCCATTTACATAAAACGAAACGTCAGATATTGAACCATCTGCATCGGACGCAGTAGCTGAAAGTGTAACGACACTACCTTGATTGATAGATACATTACTTGCTGGGGCAGTAAGCACACAAGTTGGGGCTACATTTACACCCGTAATAGTAACTATTGCAGTGACTGCCGAATCACCAACATTATCAAAAGCTTTAGCATAAAGTGGACTAGCCCCAATAGGTAAGTTAGGAATTGAAAAGTTATACGGTGGAGTCATTAAACTACCAAAGAACTCACCCCGATAATACAAATTTACTTTGCTCACAGAACCATCAACATCCGATGCATTAACATTTACAGAAAGAGACGTACCAGCAGTGTGAATGTCATTATTGGTCGGACTTGTGATAGAAACCGTAGGAGGGAAATTGCCAGTTTCGATAAATTCGAAATTATCAATGTCACAGAAATTATACGTTGGACTGGCTCCGGTATCAATTACCTTGAGAATAATATATTTTGTGCCTGTGGGTGGATTCACAATATTATCAAGCGTAAAAGTTACAAAAGAACCCGTAATAGTGCTTGTAGTGCCAACATACACATCATTTGCATTTGAGGCAGCGGTAGAGTTGTAATAAACTTCCACCTTGCGGCTAGCATTGTTAGCAGTAGCAACTTTAGCTGCGAAACGGACTTTATACGCTTTGTTTATGCCAAATGTAACCGCAGGCGAAATAATGAAATTGGGAGAATAAATGTATTTATTGCGAATACTGGTAGAACCGTTAACACCATTTCCTACAGATAACGCATACGAGTTCCCTCCTGATCCCGAAAAAATCCAAGAACCTTTGCCATTTTCAAAACCATCGGAAAATAATGTAGTTTGAGCAGTTATAGTGAAACAAATCACTAGTTGGAATAAAAGTAAGATGTGTTTTTTCATCAATATAAAAATAAGAATTGTATAAATTATTGACGTAAAACAAACATATTTGCCTTAATCTATCATAGGGAATTCGGAATTAGAGTTTATAATAAAAAAAAACAACTAATAGTACACAACATTATATTTGTCCTATTACTTTTTACACGATAAAAGTGCTTTAAATTCCTTTACGTGAAAACCCAACAGATCTATAATCTATTTATGACCTACAGAAATGCGACTTAAACATCCTATTCTCGGCTGAGAAGAAAAAATTCACATTTCCTTACAATCAAAAAGGCAGCAAACCATTCGATTCACTGCCTTTTATAAGATGATTATTGCAATATTATTATTTAACTTGCAATTTCAGTACTTTGTTTTTCACTTTAACCAAATAGACTCCCGGAGCCAAACCTTGGGTAGGAATCAACACATCGCCAGCACCTTTAGCAAGAGACACGATGCGACCATACATATCCATAATCTGAATTGGTGAAACGGTTGCACTATTGGTATGTAACACCGTATAACCATTGGTCGCTGGATTTGGCGAAAGAGAAATCAAATCAGACTGCCTTTCGTTTTCGGGCTGGATTGAAGCACTACGCAAAGCCAAAGTTGTATCCACAACCACTTTCAAATCGTCGATATAGAGGAATACATAAGTAGCAGTAGCACCGCTTCCACTTAACGACAAATAGTAAGTATTATCACTTGGAACAGTAAATGCAGACGAATATTCGGCAAATACAGTACCGATAAAAGGTGTTGTGAATATAGCTATCTGACCAGTGATGGATTGAACTGTATTGAACGATGCCGAAATTTTACGATTACTCGCTGTGGCGGCTTTCGAATTGAAGGAGATTTTGTATTGTTCTCCTGCTTTCAAAGCTATACCTTTCGAAATAGCATAGTTGGTATTCACTACATATTTCGAACGCAAACCATCTGTACCATTCGTGCCAACAGCGGCAGTCAGTTTCCAATCGTTACCACCAGCAGCTGTAGAATACAACCATGTGCCTTCCACTGGATTGAAATCTTCATAGTAAACTACAATATCTTTGTATGTAGCAGTAATCGAAGATGTTGCATTCAATGTAAGGGTAGTAGTTGGATCTTGCACATTTGCTATTGCAGATACATCACCAGTCCATTTATCAAATGTTTGACCTGCTGGTGCTGTATTAGCGGCAATGTTGACAACCGAACCAGTAATATAAACACCAGTACCCGATCCTCCATTTACATTAAGAGAGTATTCAGCGATATAGGTTGCAGTAATCGTGGCATTGGCTGTTCCAACTATGAATGTAGTTGTTGCATTGTTCACATTTGCCACGTTGGCAACATCACCAGTCCATTTGTCGAAGCGTTGCCCAGATGGTGCTGTATTAGCAACAATACTAATTACTTCATTTGTCAAATAAGTTCCACTTCCCGATCCGCTGCTCACATTGACCGTGTATTGGTTGACGTAAGTAGCTGTTAGCGTAGCATTTGCATTGCCTACATTAAATGAAGTCGATGAATTGTTCACATTTGCCACATTCGTAACGTCACCTGTCCAATGTGCAAAACGCATTCCTGTTGGTGGCGTATTGGCTACGAGATTAATTACTTCATTTGTTAAATAGATGCCACTTCCTGAGCCGCTATTCACAGTTATTGTATATTCGTTAACATAATTTGCAGTCAGATTAGCATTGGTAGTGCCTACTGTAAATGTAGTTGTTGCATTGTTCACATTTGCCACGTTGGTAACATCTCCTGTCCATTGGGTAAATCGCATTCCTGCTGGTGCTGCATTGGCTACAAGATTAATCACTTGATTTGTCAAATAGACACCACTGCCCGAACCACTGTTCACGGTTAACGTGTATTCATTGACATAGCTTGCAGAAATATTTGCATTGGCTGTACCTATTGTAAACGTGGTTGTAGGATTGTTTACATTCGCCACATTCGCTACATCTCCAGTCCATTGTGCAAAACGCATTCCTGAAGGTGTTGCACTAGCCACAATATTCACTACTTCGTTTGCCAAATAAGCACCACTACCAGAGCCATTGGTTACATTCAATGTATATTGATTGATGTAAGTAGCGGTCAATGTGGCATTCGCAGTGCCTACCGTAAATGTGGTTGTTGC
>JBAXGL010000015.1:0-20629 GCA_037139375.1 Bacteroidales bacterium
ATGATTCTTTTGTCTGAAACTCGCGGTCAGATTTTTGATTAATCAATACTATTTATACACATTCAATCCCTCAAATCTCTATATATTATGGCTCTGAAAGAAAACAAATCACTTAAGTTGTATTATTCTATCGGTGAAGTTGCCGAAATGTTTGGTGTTAACGAATCTCTTTTGCGATATTGGGAGGAAAAATTTGATAACATTAAGCCTAAAAAGAATGCGAAAGGAACCCGTTCTTACCGAAAAGAAGATATTGAGAATATTGGACTCATTTATCATTTGGTAAAGGAAAAAGGTGTCACACTTGAAGGTGCCAAAAAGATGCTCAAAGACAATAAAGATGGTGTTTCAAAGACTCATAATATAATTGTGCGATTACAGGCTATCAAAGAAGACTTGCTTGCGATGAAAGCAGAGCTAGACGCCGTTGACTCTATTTGATAATATAATTTGCTGAAAATCAGTAACTTAGCAAAATTATTTCATAAATATTTTTTGTGGATATTCAAATCATACTGTTTAATAAGCTATTGATTTCAAATTATTAAAATAGTGTTAAATATTTGTTGATTGATTTTAAATTTTATTGTATAATTTCTTTAGAAAATATACATTACTTTTGCAGCAACAAATTATTATTTTTATTGAGTCTTAATTACATTACTTGACGCGAGAGTAGATTTACTTTAAACATAACCACTTGTACATGATTATCCTAAAGGTAATCAAATTTTCGATGAAAAATTTTTTCTTTCTATTTTACATATTTATAGCTTTAAGTAGCACTGTTTATTCACAAGATTCTGAAAGTCCATGGGCTTTTGAGCTCTCAACCGGTAAAAATGAATACCGAGGTGATTTGGCAAACAGATATTTTAAGGATGCCGAAAATTTTACTGGGATTGCCGGGTTGGGAATAAATAAAGGCTTTTTTGAAGTAGCAGCAACGCGATATTTATCTTCTGATTTTGATGCGTCTTTCAGGATTTCCAACGGTGATTATGGATATAGTCTAGATCCAAAATATCCGTTTTCGGGTTCAAAATTCGATGTTAGTCTTGTGGGAATGTTGAAAGCCAACAATGATAGACTATTATCGGAAGAAGCATTTATTTCCCCTTTTGCGCTTTTAGGTGTGGGTTATGCTTCATACTACGGATCTCAAATAGGAGTAGGTAACAGTGTTTTTATGCCTATTGGAGTTGGATGTAAAATTCGTATTTCTCCAGCTTTGTCGCTTCGATATCAACTTATTTTTAACTTGAATTCAGACGACAAATCAGACGGGAAAATAGATGGAAAAGCTGATAATTTTCTTAAACAGACGTTTGGCCTAGTCTTAACATTTGGAAATTTAGGGAAAACAGGTGGCACAGCATCTATTTATTCTCACAAACAAAACCTATTTAAGAAATTATTCCACAAGAAATAAAATTATTTGATTCTTTACGAATAGTTTTATTGACTGAAATCTCTTTTCAATCTTTTCAAAATCTCACCCACCGCAGGACAAGTTTCCGCATTAGTTAAAGTCAACTGTCGTATTTGATAGAATTTCTTTCTATTGGTATGAGGATACTCTCGACAGGCTTTAGGTCGGTTTTCGTAGATGCTGCAATAATTATCCTCTCTTAAGAAAGGGCAGGGCATTGATCTGAAAACATAGTCGTCGTCTTCATCCATCTTCAGGTATTTGTCTTCCACATCTTGTGCTTTGATGCGCAATGCTTTGGAGATGCGGATAACATCGAGATGCGTCATTGCTGGACTGAGTGTTTTGCAGCAATTGCCACAATCGAGGCAGTTCATATCTTCAAACACATCGTAGTGAATGGCATGAATCGTATCGTCGAGGTCACGCAATTGATTCTTTTTCAAATTTTTGAAAAATAGTTTGTTGCTTTTTTCTTGCTTTTTAGCCTCTTCTTTCAGAAAAGTTAAATCTGTATTTAGCATCTTTTTTTTGCAAAAGTAGGGTTTTTTATATAGAATCTACAGTATTAAATCTAGGAGTACTATTTTCATTCGGGATTTTATTATAAATTTGTGGGGTTTAAGAAGGATTTGCATTTTTTGTTGCCTTCTTAATGAAAAAGAAATTCGACTAGAAACTAAAGTCGAATTTTATTAATCAAAAACGTACAATTTAATTTTAAAAAATGTTCGATTATATATCCGGTGAATTAGTAGAATTAACCCCAACTTCTGTCGTTGTAGATTGCAGTGGTGTGGGCTATTATATTCATATTTCTCTTAATACGTATCAATTTCTGACTGTGGGGCACAAGCAAAAACTCTTTGTTTATGAAGTGATACGTGAAGATGCACATTTGTTGTTTGGCTTTCACGAGAAACGCGAGCGCGAACTGTTTCTGTTACTGATATCGGTTTCAGGTGTTGGAGCAAATACAGCAAGGATGATTCTGTCTTCTATGACCATTACCGAATTGGAAGGTGTTATCGCATCGGGTAATTCTCAGATACTTAAAACAGTGAAGGGAATTGGTGCCAAAACAGCCGAACGGATTATTGTTGATTTGAAAGATAAAATAAAAGCATCAGGTGAATCGTTAATAATGGGAGCAATTGCGCAAAGTGCTATTGAGAATGAAGCTGTGGCGGCTTTGGTAATGCTCGGATTTGTGCAAACGGCATCGGTGAAAGTGGTACGGAAACTACTTGTTGATTCACCACTAATGACGGTAGAACAAGTTATTAAAGCAGCTTTGAAAATATTGTAGTTGGTTTTTTAATTACGAATAGAGCATAAAATGGCTCTCATTAATGTGATCATTGTTCGTAATTTGATAATTCGTAATTGAATAAATAATTCATAACTCAGTTAGTTTTGAAAAGAGTCGGAATAGTTCTATTATATTCACTGTTGATAGCAATTTTTGGTGGTTTTTTTGGTGCATTAGCCAAAACTCAAGCGACACGTCAACCTGTCGCTAATTCTGCTAAAACAGACACTACTGATATCCATTTTCCGGTTGCCAAAACCTACCCATCTACGGTGAAAGAGCTCAAAGAGAGACGACCTGCAGATCTTCCCAATCCAAAAAATGTAAATACTGTTATTGAGTACGATCCGTTGACTCGGTCTTATATTATCCGTACTAAAGTGGGTGATATGCAAGTCTCTACTCCCATGTTGATGACAGAAAGTGAATATATGGATTATTCGTTTTCAAACTCTCTTCAGAAATATTACCGCCAGAAAAATGCAGAAGAGAATGGAAAAAACTCAAACAACCTCAATTTTCTTGATATGAAAATCGGTTTAGGTCCAGCCGATAAGCTTTTTGGACCTGGCGGAATACAGATTCGTACGCAAGGATCAGCTGAAGTTGGTATGGGTTTCAAAACAAATAATATCCAAAATCCGACTTTACCTGAACGTTCGAGAAACCGAACCTATTTCGATTTTGATGAAAAAATTCAATTGAATGTCAATGCAAAAGTAGGAGACAAGGTCAACTTCAATCTCAATTATGATACAGAGGCAACTTTCGATTTCGACTCAAAAAAGATTAAACTTCAATACGAAGGAAAAGAGGATGAAATAATTAAAAATATTGAGGCTGGAAATGTGAGTATGCCTGCTTCTGGAACACTGATTCGTGGATCTCAGGCATTGTTTGGAGTAAAAACCACGATGCAGTTTGGTAAGCTCAAAGCCACCGCTGTAATTTCGCAACAAGAGTCGGAGTCGAAAACAGTCAATGCCAAAGGTGGTGTGCAGACTACGCCTTTCGAAATCAAGATAGATCAATACGACGAAAATCGTCACTTCTTTTTAGCACAATATTTTCGTGATCACTACGATAGTTGGATGAGTAAAATGCCATTTATTTCGTCGGGTATTGTTATCAACCGCGTGGAATTGTGGGTAACCAACAAGCGCGGTAATTACGAATCGTCACGTAATATTATAGGTTTTATTGACTTAGCTGAAAACAGTATTATTGCTAATACGTCCAAATGGTCGCCTTCAGGGGTGAAAGAGCCATCAAATGATGCAAATAACGAGTATAGCTTTATCAAGAATATGTCGGGTCTGCGTGATATTAGCAAGGCAAGTCAGATATTGGATCAGCAAAATAACCTGATTGGAGGTCGCGACTATGAAAAAATAGAAAGTGCTCGCAAACTCGACCCTGCTGAATACATTTTAAATCGTCAATTGGGATATGTCTCTTTGAAAACAGCCCTTCAACCTGATGAAGTATTGGGTGTATCATACGAATATACCTTAGGTGGAAAGGTTTACCAAGTGGGTGAATTTTCCACTGATAATACCACCTCAAACGAATCATTGTACCTAAAATTGATTAAAAGCACCTCTTTTTCACCAGACTTGACTATTTGGAATCTGATGATGAAAAATGTCTATTCCCTGAATGCTTATCAGATTCAACCAGAAAAATTCCGACTCGATATATTATATCAAAGCGATTCAACGGGAACGTATGTCAATTATATTCCTGAAGGTAATATCAAGAATAAAGTCTTACTAAAAGTAATGGGTCTCGATCGTTTAGACTCGAAGAGAGAGCCATATCCCGATGGATTTTTCGATTATGTTGAAGGTTTTACAGTTTCGTCGCAAAATGGGAAAATTTATTTTCCAGTAAAAGAGCCTTTTGGCTCAAATCTTAAAGCACAGTTTGGAGTAGGGAATGAGGCCATTGCAAAGAAATATGTTTATCAAGAATTGTATGACTCAACTTTAACAGTTGCCCGACAAATTGCGGAAAAAAACAAATTCATTCTCCGAGGAGAATACAAATCGTCGAGTGGCGCTGAGATTCGACTCAATGCCATGAATGTACCTCGAGGTTCAGTCAAAGTGACTGCCGGAGGAGCTCCTTTGCAAGAAAATACTGATTATACAGTTGACTATTCAATGGGTGTTGTCACTATTTTGAATTCGAATATTATCGAATCAGGCACACCTGTTAGTGTGTCGTTAGAGAATCAGTCGGCATTTAGTATGCAGCGTAAGACGTTGATGGGCTTGAATTTAAATTACGAATTCAACGAAAACTTCAATATCGGTGGAACTGTGATGAATCTTTCTGAGAAACCGCTAACCCAAAAAGTGAATATGGGTGAAGAGTCTATTAATAACACCATTTGGGGGCTCAACACATCGTATAAAACTCAATTCCGCTGGTTGACAAATTTGGTAAACAAGGTGCCATTTGTGAATGCTACAGCTCCCTCGCAACTGACATTGAATGCGGAGTTTGCACAATTAAGACCTGGGCATCCGTCTGAACTTGGTACACAGGGCATCTCTTATCTCGATGATTTTGAATCTACTAAAATTGGTTATAGCCTGCGCGAATATTATCCGTGGTCAATTTGTAGTACACCCAGTCAGTTTGCAGAGTCAGGAAACTCAAACGATATCACTTATGGAATAAACCGTTCGCTCTTCGCTTGGTATCAGATTGATGGCATTTTCTCTAGAAAAACATCTACTTTGATGCCTTCCCACATCAAGAATGATGTGAATATGCGTTCGAATCATTTTATGCGGGAAGTATTAGAACAAGAGATTTTCCCTAACAAACAGACTTCTTATGGCGAATCGTCTATCATTCCAGTTCTCAATTTAGCATATTATCCACAAGAGAGAGGACCATACAACTTGGATGCTTCGAAGCCAGATGGTACACCTTTGTATCCCTCGTTTGGAAAAGGATTGGATTTGAAAAGTGGATTACTCAACGACCCTGCAACTCGTTGGGGTGGTATGATGCGCAAACTCGATATCACTGATTTCGAAGCTTCAAATATCGAATACATTGAGTTCTGGATGATGGATCCATTTGTCTACAATACAGGAAATTCAACTACTGATAAAAAAGGGGGTGACCTTTATTTCAATTTGGGGGAGGTTTCTGAAGATATATTGAAAGATGGGAAGAAATCGTTCGAAAATGGGTTGCCAATAGATGGCGATACAACGTTGATCCAGAAAACCGTTTGGGGAAAAGTACCTCGCAGACAGTCATTGGTTTATGCATTCGACAACACAGCTGGCGCACGTAAACTCCAGGATGTAGGCTACGATGGACTACAAAATGACGAAGAGTTCAAATTCCCCACTTACCAAAATTATGAAGATCAATTAGGGAAATCGCTATCGCCCGATGCTGTAACTAAGCTTCAATCAGATCCATTCTCACTATTGAAAGACCCTGCTGGAGATAATTATCACTATTATCGTGGCTCTGATTTTGATAGAGACCAAGTAGATATATTGAACCGGTATAAGCATTTCAATGGACCAGAAGGAAACTCTACGGCATCCACCGATTCGCCTGAAAGTTACGATATTGCATCGAAGAATGTCCCCGATGTGGAAGATATCAATCAAGATAACACATTGAATGAAGCAGAACGCTACTTTCAATATAAGGTTTCTATTCGCCCCAACGATACTGTCGTTGGGCAAACGAAATATTTAACGGATAAACGACGTGCTTTAGTGAGATTGGCAAATGGCAAAGACGAGTATGTAACGTGGTATCAGTATAAAGTACCTGTCCGATCTTACGACCAACGCGTAGGAACCATACGAGACTTTAAGACCATTCGTTTTATGCGACTTTTCATGACCAATTTTGCAGAAGAGACAATTCTACGTTTTGGCACATTGGAGCTTGTCAGAGGTGAATGGCGTTCGTACGAACAGGCATTAAACAAACCAGAAGCTACCTCCACTGCGAATGGAACGCTGAACGTCGCTGCGGTAAATGTGGAAGAAAACTCTAGCCGGAAACCAGTCACATACGTTTTACCTCCGGGTATCAGCCGAGTAATTGACCCGAGTCAGCCTCAGTTGGTTCAGTTGAATGAACAAGCACTTTCATTGAAAGTGACCAAATTGGATCCCAATGACGCCCGCGCAGTTTACAAAAACACTGGTATCGATTTACGACAGTACAAACGCTTGCAGATGTTTTCTCATGCTGAGAAGTTCACTGATGACGTAACAAATTTAGGAGATGGCGATTTGTCCGTATTTATTCGCTTTGGTGCCGATTACAAGAATAATTACTACGAATACGAGGTGCCACTTAAACTTACTCCTGCTGGTATTTACAGTAGCAACAGCTCCCTAGACAGGGAAACTGTTTGGCCTCAAAGCAATATGTTTGATTTTCCGCTCGAAGCATTGACGAATGTGAAAATGCACCGGAACAGAGAAAAAAGGGCTGCGAATTCTAATGTGTCTTTTCAGGTTCCCTATACAGAGTCTGATCCAGAGAAACCAACCAATCGTGTCACTGTGACAGGGAACCCAAGTTTGTCTGAAGTGAAAACAATTATGATTGGTGTTCGAAATAACAAGAATACTCTGAAATCGGGTGAAGTGTGGGTGAATGAGCTTCGTGTAACCGGATTTAACGAAAGTGGTGGTTGGGCAGCTACAGGAAATGTCAATTTGTCGGTGTCTGATATTGCAACAATTAATCTAAGTGGATTGACAGAATCAGTCGGCTTCGGAGGTATTGAGCAGTCGGTTAACGATCGTCGAAAGGATGACTACTATCAATACAATATTGCTACCAATGTTGAATTAGGTCGATTAGTGCCCGAAAAAATTAAACTCAAGGCACCATTCTATTACTCTTATTCTGAGCAGGTTTCCACACCTAAGTACAATCCGTTGGATCAGGATTTGTTGTTGAACGATGTATTAGATGGTCTACGCACCCAAGCCGAAAAAGATTCGCTGAAGAATTTCACGCAAGATGTGGTTACGGTGAAGAGTATGAGTCTGACCAATGTGAAATTTGATATTCAAAGCAAAAATCCGATGCCTTATGATCCGTCGAATTTCACTTTTGGATATGCATATAATGAGAACAACAAACACAATCCGACCACAGCTTGGGAAATCAGTCAGGATTATCGGGGCATGTTTGCATATAGTTATTCGCCATTGTTGAAGCCTTGGGAGCCTTTCTCAAAAATGAAATCTAAATCATTTCGCATAATCAAAGAGTTAGGAATCAACTATTTGCCTAATAATATTGGTGTAACCTCGAGTTTGATGCGCAACTACTACGAGATGTTGCCGCGCGACTTGAACGATCCGACAGCGGCAATTAATAAAAGTCTGCTTTCATTCCGAAAAGACTTTATGTGGGATAGGCAGTTTAATCTCCGTTGGGACTTTACCAAAAATATCAAATTTGATATTCAATCGGCAACCAATGCACGCATCGACGAGCCGAATGTGCCGGTCAACAGAATACTGTTTCCTGATGAATACGAGAACTGGAAAGATACTGTCTTGATTAATCTCAAGAAAATGGGACGACCGCTTACTTATTCTCAGGTGACAAATCTATCGTGGAGTATTCCGTTGAATAAAATTAGTATTCTCGACTGGACAACGACTGATGCGAAATACAATTCGACCTACAATTGGGATCGTGGAGCATTCATCAATGCCACAACCGATATGGGTAATACCATTCGCAATCAAATGCAATTGTCTTTTGATTCACGATTAAATCTGGAGCAGTTGTATAATAAGGTGAAATATCTGAAAGAGGTCAATCGGAAATTTAGTGCAGGTAGTCCTGTGCGTCCAGTTGCACCTGTTCTGAAGAAGGATTTCAAACAAACAATTACGCTGAGAAAAGATTCTGTTACGATTATTCACCATAATTTGAATGACAAAAATGTGAAAGTTTTGGCTCGAAAGAAAGACAACAGTTTCTTTCCGGTCGACTTCAAAATTGTAGACAACAACACCATAAAAATCAATAACAAAGGTACACAACCGTTGAATATCACTGTAGTGCCTAGTCAAAAAATAGAACAAACTTCTTCGTCGTCATTCGATTTGGCGCAATATGTAGCTCGAGGTCTAATGAGCGTGCGTAATATTTCGATTGGCTATAAGCGAACCAATTCGTTGGCTTTACCTTCTTTCAAGCCTAATATTGGTGCCAATTTTGGTCAGGGGCAACAAGATGGTGCTATGTCGCCAGGTCTTGATTTCGCTTTTGGGTTGACCGACGAAAGTTACATACAGAAAGCACTCGATCGCAATTGGTTGTTGGCAGATACTACATTGACTACTCCTGCGGTTTTCAACCAACGAGATGAATTGCAGATAAGAGCAACACTTGAACCAATTCGTGGGCTTAAAATAGAGTTAAATGCCAATAGAGAGACTTCAAAGAATAAACAAATACAGTTTATGTACGCCAATTCTCCAGAGGTTTTTGGTGGAAGTTTCACAATGACTAACATCGCTATTGCTACTTCGTTGAAATCGGTGAATGCAGCAAACGGCTATGCTTCGGAAGCATTCGATCAGTTCCTCAAAAACAGATACATTGTTCAGTCACGTATCGAAAGTAAATATGCGAATGTAAACTATCCTGGAGCTACAGGATTTATGGCTGGAAATGCGAATGCAGGTAGACCTTACAGCCCATTGAATGGTGGCGTTGGTATCAACTCACCTGATGTGTTGATTCCTGCATTTATAGCTGCTTACACGGGCAAAGATGCTACCAGTGTAGAGACAACAGCCTTTCCGTCGCTCAAGAGTTTGTTGCCAAACTGGCGTGTTACTTACGATGGATTAAGTCAATTGCCGTTCATCAAAGACAACCTCAAGTCTGTGAATCTTTCGCATGCCTATCGTTCGGTCTATAGCGTGGGTTCTTACAACTCTTATCTGAACTGGATGGGTGCTGGAAATGGCGCTGATGATATGGGCTTTATTCGCGATGTCCTCACCGGTAATCCTACGCCATCTTCACCTTACGACATTTCGTCAGTTAATATTACGGAGAGCTTCAGTCCACTCATTGGAGTTGATGCTACTTTGAAAAACAATATGAGTATACGTGCCGAATATAAAGATTCACGAAATATGACATTAAGTCTTTCTTCAAATCAAATAGTGGAGACTTTGTCGAGCGAATTTGTATTTGGTATGGGATATAAAATTTCGGATTTTAAATTATTCGAAACAACGGCTTCCAGCAAATCGACTTTCAAAAATGACTTGTCATTACGTGGCGATGTTTCTTATCGATTAAATCAGGCATTGATACGCAAAATTGCTGAAGAATTTACACAAGCTACAAGTGGTACAAAAAATTGGATGTTTAAGTTTTCTGCCGACTATGCCTTCAGTAAGGCGCTCACGTTGAGAGCATTTTTAGATAAACAAATCAACACTCCTTTGGTATCGTCGAGCTCATATCCCGTGTCTAATACCAATTTTGGGTTGAGTGTCAGGTTCACACTGACGAGGTAAATCGGAAGGGCTCATTAAGTTATAAAACCGCAATATTCTGATAAAGAATATTGCGGTTTTTTGTTGGTAGGATTTCGCCCAGCAAACTGTTTGAACTATTTATTATAGCATTAATGTACTTCACTCAAATTCATAAAAAAAGGGTTGCAATTTACACTGCAACCCTTTTAGCGCAAAATTAAAAACCTCTATTGTAATTGTACTAAAGAACGAGTAAACGATGCCAAAGGAGCAATTGAAGATACATTGGCATTGTAAGTCATTGTGTCAGTTTTCACTTCACCAGAATAGGTTAATCGACTCAAATGAAGCTTAATGGATGTTTTAGGCGAAACGATTAAGTCAGATATTTTAAAGGAGACATTTCCCCAAGTACTGACACTTTGCAAGTCGAAATAGGCATTGTGGCGAAGTTCAATGTAGACATCATCGGAAGTCGTTTTACTGTCATCTACCACTAAATTTATAAAATGGCGAACACCTGGGTCGTTACGATACAAACCAAAATTAATATTTATATAGGAGTTTGCAAACCACACATCGTGTAAATTGATCGGGTCGTGACCGATGCTATCAACACGAGTTGTTGAATTTAGAAACGACAGTTTAATCGGATTTTTAGTCAAAATTGAATAAACGCCATTCACTTTAATGTAAATAACTTTATAAACAGACGCATTCGCATCCTCTCTGACTTTCGTATAATCAATAATGACTCTTCGACCGTTTGTCCAATCACCTACCACCGTTGCATTTTCTTCAACATTTAAGTGAACGCCATCAACATCTGTAGTTAACACTTTGTTTGCGCTGTCGGTAATTGTAGCATAAGATAAATCTCGATTTTCATTTTCTTGATCCTTTTCGCAAGCCGAGAATGAAACTACTACAATAGTCAAAACCATAATAGTGAGAAATTTACTTTTCATATCTTTGATGAATTAAAGAATTTTGACCTAAATTATTGTTACACAATATAATGATGTGGAGTGTGGTCTTTTCGCTGCATAGAAAGAATAAAATGATGCGATAACAAAGAATAGTGAATAAAAAAGGTGCAGGACGAATCCCACACCTTTCCCAAATTATTTCGAAAAGCAATTATGCTTTTTCCAATTGAAGCGTTTTAGTTGGTTGATCGCAAACTTCGGTTGGGCCAAAGTATTGGATAGGACCTGGGTAGATGTAACAAGTCTCTTCAGCCCATTGCTCGCGGTGTTTCACCAATTCGAGGAAAGGTGCTCCGTCGAGTTTCACCAATGCTTTTTGTATCACTGCTTTCATCTCTCCGTGACGACGTTCCATGTTCATCATCATCGTTACAGGCACACCACCAGCAATCCACTCAGCTGCAGGAGCAGTAGTGTTGCGGATAGACGACATGTAACCAGTTTTGCCTTCGCCAATCAAGTTAGCAGCATTGTAGCCCAATGAATAACAGTAGTCTGCATCGAAGTTAGATGGCGCAGCACAACGACCTTCGTAACCGAAGAAGTGACCTAACGATGCGAATTTACCGTTGTATTTGCCTTCTTTTTTCCACTGAGCCAATTTGTTTCCTACCATTTCGCTCAACAGTTTTTCAGTTTCAATCAACGATACTTGTACGTTTCCGTGTGGGTCGCGATCGAGTGTCAGCTGACGAGCAACACCTTCTGGCAATGAAGCGTAAACCACTGCATTCTCTTTAGAGATGTTGTCGATGATAAATTGACGTTGCAAGTTTGCAGGAACAGCTTTGAACTCCTCTTCGTGGTGAGCTAGGTAATCGTTCAATTCACCCATCAACACTTTGAATGCAGGGATAAATTCGATCAAACCTTCTGGAATCAACACAGTACCAAAGTTGTTGCCTTTCGCAGCACGTTTAGCAACAGCTGTTGCTATTTCAGTTACTACATCGTCCAAAGTCAATTGTTTTGCTTCGATTTCTTCCGAAACAAGGCAGATGTTTGGTTGTGTTTGCAAACCGCACTCGAGTGCGATGTGCGAAGCCGAACGACCCATCAGTTTGATAAAGTGCCAGTATTTGCGTGCAGAGTTACAGTCGCGTTGGATGTTGCCAATCACTTCTGAATAGACTTTGCAAGCTGTATCAAAACCGAAAGAAGTTTCGATCATATCGTTTTTCAAGTCACCGTCGATGGTTTTCGGACAACCGATTACCTGAACGCCTGAGTTGATAGCTGCGTAATACTCTGCCAACACACAAGCGTTGGTGTTTGAATCGTCGCCACCGATGATGACCAAAGCCGAGATGTTGAGTTTTTTCAAAATCACCAAACCTTTGTCGTATTGCTCAGTCGTTTCGAGTTTGGTACGACCCGAGCCGATGATGTCGAAACCTCCTGTGTTGCGGTATTCGTCAATGATGTCGGCAGTCAGTTCCATGTATTGGTGATCGACCAATCCGCCTGGTCCCATCAAGAAACCATACAGACGGCTCTCTGCGTTGATGTTTTTGATACCGTCGAAAATACCCGAAATCACGTTGTGACCGCCCGGAGCTTGACCGCCCGACAGAATCACACCCACATTCACAGGGGCTGAGCTTTTAGCTTCACCTGGTACGAATGTCAGAATGGGCATTCCGTAGGTGTTAGGGAATAGTTTTGCGATTTCTGCCTGATCTGCCACCGATTCTGTAGCTGCTCCGACTTCGATTTTCACCGCTCCTAGTAGAGCTTTCGGCAACTTAGGTTGGTAAGCTGCACGCGCAATTTGTAATGCACTTTTTGCCATGTGTGTAAATTTTTATTTGTGTTTGATTATATCCTAACTGACTGTTTACAAACAGATTGTAATCAATCTATCGCAACGCTCTGAAATTCGACACAAATTTCGTCATTTTTTAGGAAATGGGCAAACAATTCTTTCGTAATGTAAGAGAAACGAGATAATTTGTTTCCATTCTTTACAAGATGTTCTACAACACAATGGCAGGAATTAATTTTCAGAATACCTTCGACGGGTGGAAACAGCCGTTTTGCGAAAGGCAATGGGCAGAGTCTTCGATCAACGACCTCGCTACTAATTTGGTAAACTACGCTCAACAAGGCAGGTTTAAAATAGAAAATCCGTCAGTTTTTGAACTCTGACGGATTTTGCATACATCAATACTCTGCTACCACTGATAAGCCGTAGATCAGTGAATAGAATCGTTCGGATTTACGGGATTGCCCGAAGCCTTTACCTTCAAATGTTTGGTGTGTGTAGGCAAAGTGGCATCATTTTCATAATAATCGATGGTAATATTGTCATTCGATTCGAATGCAATTCTTAAATCGTTTGGCGTATTACTGGCTGTGACCGTGAACGTTTGTGTTTTTGCTATATCATTATATGCAGTCGCAAGCCAATTGATAGGAGCTGGGATAGCTTGATAATACCACATACCTCCACTAATATTCACTTTCAACGAATTACCAGCGGGCAGATTTGCAGTCATCGAATAAAACTGCATGTGGTTTATCACCAAGACCGTGTCATTCAATACATTTGTGCCATATTCTCCTGAAGCAGGATAGGTAATTTTTTTGACAGGGACAAAAGTGGATTGAGCAATAAACTTATTCACCGAAGATTCAAAATCAGGAATCACAATGGTGCTCAAACCCTCTGCTTTGTATTTGGCTACAAGATTAGCTCGCACTGTTGCCAGATTAATCATCAGAGCATTGTCTATTAGTTGAGACCCCAGAGTTTTATCATCAAGAGTGCCATCGGTCGCAATATCGGTACTTATATTTGCCATCAACTCTGCCATGTCAGCCGTCGATAAACGACCTTGCAGAATAGCTGATACTGCCAATAGAATCCCATTATTGTTGCCCGAGGCGCTAAGGCTCAATGATTCGGAAGTAGAATCGTTGCTGATTGCCAGATTGAATATACTCAGCACTTCGCGTTGTGCCTGTTTTTTAGCTGCTGCAAAAGTAAGCCCACTCTGTACCAGATTCTCAACCCGTTCTCTTTCGAGGTGTGTTAGCACATTCACATTCACCGACGATTTGTCTTTCAGATCAGACAACGCATAGAGTGTTATCTGAGTGGCAGATTTTTCGCCCGTCACTTCGTTGAAGTAAAACCCATCGGCTTTCAACTTCACATAAGGGCTGGCTAACTCCACTTGTTTAAACGCAAAAGACCCTTTGTTGTCTGATATTTGTGTATCGAATACTTTTCCGCTCGGCGCAAGCTTGTCCGACAGTTCATACAGCGTGATAGATGAGCCGTTGGCAAATGGTCCTTTTTGAATAAACCCACTGACAGACTCTTTTGAGATGGTTTTCGATACAGTGTTGTCTCTCGTACAAGCTGCGAATAGCATCATCGCTCCGCATAAGATAGATAAACCAATGTTCTTTTTCATTATATAGATTATTAAATGTGTATATTTTGTTCTTTTATTTCTTCTCAAGCATCCTCCAGCGCGAGTTTTATATCTCAAAAACTCGCACCGGAGAATAGGTATAAATCTAATGCTTTACAACCTCAAATGAAGCACCTGGGCTAACATCAAAGCCATTTTGGAAAAGAACATCTTGCGCAGCATCGAAAGTAACCGAGGCATTGTTGTTGATTAATACAGCTCCACCACTACCTGCCACATAAATATTCTTACCTGCATAATATTTGCCGCTCGAAATAGTTTGGTTTTGAATATACAAATCTGTATTATAATCGTTGATTTGACCATTGCCCGATTTGCTTGCAGCTGCTGCACTTGTGCATGTTGCAGAAGGTATTACGGCAGTATTTGTGCCCGACAGAGAACCCATTTGTAGATTAATGAAACTTGTAGGGTCTTGTAATACAATAATAGCACCTGATTCTATGCAAATATAGCCACCACTTTCGATATTAATCTGACCGATGCCAATCACTTTGATGGTGTCACCACTTTTGATTTGCAAAGTAGAACCAGCTTTCACCGTCAGTTTTGCCCCCGTGTTAACTTCTAAAGTAGACCCAGATTCAAAAACCAAAGCACTATTATTCTTTACAACCACATTCGAATTTGCCTCTAATCTGAACAATGAACCACTCTTTGCAGTAAATAGTGTTGGATCAGCAAAATAAGTTTCTGCAGTTGTTTTTATGGGTCTTGTTGGAGTTTGCCCTTGATCGAACGTGATAGTCTTATTAGCTTTCAAATAAATCTTCTCATTTAAGACAATAGGTCCGCACCAGCGTACATTGTTGTTTATATCATAATCGTCTTTTCTAATTCGTATACGAATGTCACCATTTGCTTTTTGCTCAAGTACTTCAATTGATAACCCATTTAAGAATATAAATCTGTTATTGTCATTTTGTCCAATTGTATCTGCATAACTTATAGACATCCTGTTATTCACCCCGTAAGATAATAAAGGGGAACTACTTGGATTACCCCCTATATTGAGTTTGCGCGCTACTGAAAAAACGTCATAAGTATTGCATGTATTAATTGGCGCTTGTGAAAAAATTACATTATTATCAAATGTGACTTTTCGAGGTATAATAAACTCTCTGTTGAAGATCATGTTTGGCTTATCTTGCAATAATATATTTCCATTTTTGTCTTTTGGCATTTGAAATTGCGGAAAATCAATAGCAGGTTGTTCCAATAAACTATACCCTGATAGAGGATTTGAAAGTTGGGTTGTTGTTGTCGCTTCAAAATTATAATTCGTACCATCAAAATCGGTATAAACATAACTATAATCATATTTTCCGAATGACGAAATAGGGGTAATACTATTTGTTCGACTAGAAAATGATAATGTATCATCATTTCCAACTTGAATATTCAACCTTATCCCTTTTGATATTGGAACCCAAAACTTTGACTCGTACTGATCAGACTTTAATTGATGATTTTCAATCCAAATGTATTGGTTTTTGGTGTTGCCATTTATCGATTGTAAATAAGGTAATTTTATTCGCATGGCATCTCCAGTTGTTGCAAAATCTCGTAATATATATTCAGACGAAGAAGGCATAGTAAGATAATTCAAATCACCTTGTGTTTGCAGATTTGCAATAGTACGAACAGCTATTTCATAATGATTAGTATCAGGAATCCATCCCAATCGCCAGCGATCACATCCATTTACAGATTCGAGATTTTTAGCTGTGCCGCTTAAAATACTATACCCTCCAATACTTGATAAAAAGTTACCTAATCCCCCATCTGCTATACCAGAATGGAACTCATTTAGACCTAATATAGTATGCGCAAATTCATGCCTAAATGTTGGAATAATATCGCCTGCAACAATATATGAATAACTATTAAACCCAGATTTTTGTTTAATTGGAAAGTCCAAATTATTAAGTACCATTTGACCCCCTTGTCTATCTTTATCCAGATTGCTATTTGTTCTCCAAAAAATCATGAGCAAGTCAATCTTCCCATCTGAAATTGCAGATTTTGGCTGCCCATAAGCATTTGATTGAATAGACCAAATATCAAAAGCACCTGAATTTATTGAGTATCCATTTTTAGTTATTATATCGCTACCTGGTAGATTATTTAAATAATTGATTACTTGACTCGTACCATAACCACCCGCTAATGAATTGTAGTTAATTTGAACCAATTGAGGATAATAGTCTCCAATAAACTTCAATTTACCCATTGAGGAATCATAAAAATATTTTGTTAAAGAGCCTTGAATAGATTGAGGATCGGTAAATTGGTGATCTATCAATTTATCAATATTGGGCGGCATACTTCCAGACAACCAATCACCCATGGATTCTACAGTTAAAGTGCCTCCGTCATATGGATCATTTAGAACTTCTGCAAAAACAATGAATGCACGATAGGTACCCTCAGGCTTAAAATAATATCCATTTCTAGAATTAACTTGGGAAAATAAACTTAATACTTGAAAAAGCATTAAGTAGAATATGGCATTCTTCATAGTACTACAATTTTACGACAAATTAATTTATTAGACATTTGACACGATAAAATATAAACTTTCTTAGATGAATAGTTTAATTGAATTGTAGTCGGTAATGAAATGTTTTTATTTTCCATTACAAGATCACCATTTAAATTAAAAATAGATATTATACAATTATGAATATTTTCATTCATAGATTTTATAATTAATTCGTGAGATTTTTTATTAATAATTAGTGATATTGTATTTTCATCTCTTATCTCCTTCAAGCCTGTTTTGATATTAAAACTACAATTGCCTTTGGCTAATTTCCCATAATATGCAATACTATCATTGTGATGAGTGCATAGCAAATAGTTGTGAATAAATGCGGCATTCTCAAAATCTCCCCCTTTATAGAAAAGTCCTAAATTGCTCCCAATTCCTTCAATAAATTCAAAATTTTCTACACCTAAAAGATGAATTATTTTTGTTGAAAACCGAATATGTTTACTTTTATTTTTATCAAAAAAGACTGAATCGACCATGATTGAGCGACTTCCAAATTCCTCTTCTATAGGAAAAGAATCATTAACTTTAAGATTTAAGTCCATTACAAGGAATTCTCTATTTGTCATATTTGGGAAATATTTTTCAGGAAAATATTGATAAACCTTAGTTTTATCTGATGTTTCTCGTAAAAAAAAGAATCCATTATTAAAATTATTAAGGTCTCCCGCTAAAAACCCAATAACTTTATATGGTATGTTATTTAGAATAGTATCTCCAGTAACAAAAAGTGAATCTGTCCATACCATAGAGTTCATTTGAAAATATTGATTCCAAGACGTCGATTCCGAACCAAATACAGATTTGTATTGGGCAGATACGGATAGTGACATCATCGCAAACAATGCAATGGCAATTACTTTTGTTTTCATAATCGTAAGTTTTATTTAGTTAATATCATTCTCTTTGTATCAATCTCTTTGCCGTTGGCAACAAGAGCGTAGATATACATACCAGGGGATAAAGAAGAGCTGTGAATGGTGATGCTGCCTTCGCCAGTACCCTTCAGCGGTTCGGTTTTCAGTAATTTGCCTTGCATATCGAAGATGAGTATAGATGCTGCAGTGATCTCGTTACTCAACGAATATTTGATGATGGTAGAAGTAGAAAACGGATTTGGCGCATTCTGATAGAGTTGGCAAGGCAAATTGATTCCGCTAAAATCGTCTGCCACGGCGCTTCTAAGTTTCGCACCGTTGCCAGATAATGCATCTACTTTGGCACTTAGCTCTTTCACCGATTGAATCAACATTGGGATAATACCGATATAATCGACTGCCAAATAGCCATCGTCTTTTGTATACACTAAATCAGGATAGATAGCTTGTATTTCTTGCGCGATCAGACCATAATGTTTTTTGGTAAAAAGTTGAGATTTTTCATCGTAATAAGGCACATCTACTTCTACAGAATCTTTTCGCCCTTTGGTATAAAACTGTTTGAGGTTGTATTCAACTGGATTTAAACCCAAAATTCCTTTCAACGATTTAGGTTGATCTAGGGATGTGATATTGTCTTTGTATCGCTTATCTGAAGAAACGATGAAAGCCGGAGCGTACATTGGTGCCGTAGTTATTACTTCTCCAACAAAATATCCTGCATATCTACCTGTTATTGCCACTTCTGGATAAGATGATGATGTAATCATTCCGACTACTGCTGCGCCATTAGCTGTACCCGACAATTGCCCGAAGACACCGTAATTACAGTAGCCATTTCCTGCTAAACCAAGCACGCCATAAGCGCGAGCTACAGACGTATATGAGCTTGAGTAACTCTGTCCTTTTATTCCGTAATTATACGACGGTGCACCATAGTTTAACATCACAGAAGCATCAACACCTATAGTAGTCCCAGAACTTGATGGAGAGTTTTTCTCTACGCGAAGCAAGGTATTGGCATAAGAGCTCCCAATATAAGATAGATATGAAGCTGAACCAACTCCACCCAAAGCAAACGGAGACAACGGAGTACTAGTCCCTAATTGCACACCAACATTACCATTGCTTGATACTTTAATTTGAGCAAAACTTGTGCTTATCATCAAAGATAAACACATCACCGAAATTTTTTGGATTGCTTTCATAGTAATAATTTTTAAAGTTAATAAAAAGATTTAAATTGTTGTAAGTATGGAATATTTATGTTTTGAAAAATATAAATAATATTGTTAGTTTTATTTGGTTCTATAGCGTTTAGAGTGTGTAAGTCTTATCAAAATAGTAAATCAACTATTTTTTCACCTAATAAGGTAATAAGGTTACAGTTTATCGTATTCATTTTTCTATTAAGGTTGACTGAAAAAGAATAAGGTTTATTTAATTGTTACTTATATCAATCCACCACAAATGTTATTATGTCTTTTTTTCTCCCAATCTCTTAAATGAGGTTTTTGTATTGTACTGCTTTGGTGGTTAGTTTGCTATTTAAGTAATCGTATATGATAGAACTGGCAGAAACCCACCAGCTCTATCTACCTCGGCTTCGCTATCTGAGCATTATCAACAGACCTTCTCAATTTATATGTATCGTGTCGGATAGGAGTCGAACATTGTACTATACGGTACGTCAGAAACGTGATTACAATACTACTTGCATCACAGGTGCATTGTATGCCGTAGTGCCGGTCGATAAAACGGCTGCTGTGCGAAACCAATATTTAGTCATCGGAGTCAGTCCTACTATCTCGGTCGAAACTTTTACCGATACTGTTGCGGTAGTCCAGTCGCTATCGGCAGCTGCAGGAGTATCACCGGTGCAATATTGCCAGATATACGATTTAGCTCCATCTTCTTTCTGACGGCGAAGCGTTACAGTACCCGATTTTTCGCCCAACTCCACACTAAATTCAGGTCGAACAGGAGGTGCAGGCTGTTTTGCCAGATTAAAACCTGAATTCAGGATTACTGCACCATCGCCGTCGGCAATACGGTCGACATATCGAGCCATTTTGCGCATGGTATCGTCCCACTCCTCCTCGGTTTGGTGGAGCAGTGCCGTATTTTCTTTACCACCACTGAGGGCTGCCACGCTTCGGCTTTCCAACAGATCTGTCAATGCTTCTAAATCTACTACGCTAACATCAGGTGTAGTGAATTTTGGATTGTTTTTCATTTTAGAACTAACACTGCGACCTACCTCAATTTTTTGAGCAACAGGGTTTCGCACAAAATCCAGAATAATGCGATCTTTTCTCATTGTTTTACTTGTTTTTAATTTGTTAATAAATTGATTTATTTAATTGCTCCGAGTTTTATTCAGAGTTTTTTTTATTGCATTTAATCTAGTCCTTTTAGTCATTTATATAAAACATCCACGCATTAGTCAGATTTGTCCTCTTTTTAGTTCACTTTGTGCACAAACTGATTCGATT
>JBAXGL010000016.1:0-19867 GCA_037139375.1 Bacteroidales bacterium
AAATAAATAAGTCAATTAAAACAAATAAATATGGAACAAACATTGTTTACTGATGCTCGAATATTAATAGTCGATGATAGCGAAGCTAATATTGACGTATTATTAGGCATGCTAGAGATGGAAGGTTATTCACAAATCAAAACCCTAACCGACTCTCGTAAAGTGATCAGTACTTACGAAAAATTTCAACCCGATATTATTCTTTTAGACTTGATGATGCCGTACTTCGACGGATTTGATATATTAAGAATGTTACGGAAAATTATACCTGCAAACACATATCTTCCTATTTTGGTACTTACTGCTGATATCAGCACAGAATCACGCCAGAAAGCGTTAGCCCAAGGTGCATTCGACTTTGTCTCAAAACCTTTCGACATCATTGAGGTGAGTCTTCGAATCAAGAATCTGCTTTTTACACGAATACTCTACAAAAGACTTGATGCCCAAAATCTGAAACTAGAAGATTCGGTAAAAAAACGCACAAATGAACTTGAACGGATTAATATCGTCCTGAGTCACGCCAAGGAAAAAGCCGAGGCAAGCGATCGAATGAAGTCTGCTTTTATCAATAATATCACTCACGAAATAAGAACTCCACTAACCAGTATTATCGGATTTAGTCAATTACTATCGGAAGAAGAGTTGGATAAAGAAGAAAAAACTGATTTGTTTGGCATCATCAAAGAAAGTAGCGACCGGTTGATCAATACCGTGAATGACTATTTGGATGTCTCGATACTTGTTTCAGGCAATCAAGAAGTAAACATGAAAAACTTTATGTTATTCCCAATTCTCGAAAACACATTAATGAAATTAAATAAACTTGCAACGACTAAGGGAATCAATATCAAAGTAGGCCCAGCTATAGATACAGAAATAATGATTGTTTCAGACCCATTATTAATTAGCAAAGTCATTCGTGAATTAGTTGAAAATGCAATTAAATTTGCAAAAGAAGGAGACATTACAATTAGTTATGAAAACAACAACGACCAACTCCTATTTTCAGTAACAGATTCTGGAGTAGGAATCGAAAAAGAGATGCAGCCTTGGATATTCAATGCATTCACCCAAGAAAGTAATGCAAATACAAGAGGATATGAAGGCAGTGGGCTCGGGCTCACGATCTCAAAACACATTATCAATTTGTTAGGAGGCACTATAGGGGTCGATTCGGTTAAGAATCAGGGATCTACATTCTATTTTTCTATACCACTCGAAGAATAGAGCAGAATTTGCGAATCTGTTTAATTGTGGATGCCTTTCACTATGCGATCTTTACCGAAAATATCTTTGACGATTTCGACCATCAAAAATCCACTTTTCGTAAGAAGTGAAGCTGTCTCTTTACCATAGGCTGCATTGATTTCGAAGTAGAGCCGTCCACCAGATTTGAGCATTTGAGTCGAGAGTTCTGTTATTTTTCGGTAAAATAATAGCGGATCATGATCCGACACAAACAGGGCTAAATGCGGTTCGAAACCAACAACATTACGGTGCATTTCTCTTGATTCGGAGGTACATACATAGGGCGGATTACTAACAATAATATCGAAAGTATCTGTGCTTTTCAAATCGGTTAAAACGTCTGTTTTTTGAAACTTCACAGACTGACTATTGGTTTCTGCATTCGTTTTGGCTACCGCCAGAGCTTCTTCTGAAATATCCCAGGCCTCAACTTGAGCATGCTTTAAATTATGGCTTAACGAGATAGCAATACATCCGCTACCGGTGCCAATATCCAAAACAGACAGGTTTTCGTGTTTATTTTCTCGAACTATTAAATCAACCAATTCTTCCGTTTCGGGTCGTGGAATCAATACAGAAGGACTTACGCGAAAAATCAATCCATAAAACTCGGTTTCTCCCAAAACATATTGCAAGGGTTCACCATTTTGGAGCCGTTGAAGCATTGAGAGAAGTTGTTTGCGGTTTTCATCTGATAATTCACTATTTTTGTGCAATAATAATTGTGCCCTTGAATATCCAGTCACAGATTGCATCAAATGAGAAAGCAAAATTTGAACTTCATTTTCGGGATACAATGATAATAATTGTTGACTAGCAAATTCAATAAATGATTTCATGGAGACAATTTATAGGAATGAAAATGATGACAAAGATAGAGAAAGCTATACAAAATGCGACTTGAATTCATCAAATTCATCCTACTTTCCTAAAACATCATACGAACGATTGATATAACATTATGGAGGAACTATATATAGAACGATGTCTGCAATTAGCAGCGCAAGGACGAGAAAAGGCTGCACCCAATCCGATGGTTGGAGCTGTCATTGTGCACAACGGCAAAATCATTGGTGAAGGATATCATACCGCTTGTGGTTTGGCTCATGCCGAAGTGGAGGCCATCAATGCGGTGTCTGATCAATCCCTGTTGCCTCAATCGACAATGTATGTGAGCCTCGAACCTTGTTCACATTATGGAAAAACACCACCTTGCGCAAAACTTATCATTGAAAAACAGATTCCTCGTGTAGTGATAGGCACACTCGATCCATTTCCTGCCGTATCGGGCAATGGTGTGAAGATGCTTCAAGAAGCAGGTGTTGATGTGAAAGTGGGTTTTCTAGAAAACGAATGCCGATTGTTAAACAAGGCATTTTTCTGCTACTTAGAGAAAAAAAGACCTTATATCATTCTGAAATGGGCACAAACAAAAGATGGATTTATTGACAAAGTTCGCATCGAAGGTAAAAAACCCCATCCAACGCCAATTTCTAACGAAAAAACTCGAATTCAAGTACACAAACTCCGTTCTGAAGTACAATCCATTTTAATCGGCACAAATACGGCCATTAACGACAATCCTTCACTCACCGTGCGTTATTGGTCTGGTAACCACCCTACCCGATTAATATTAGATCGTACATTACGAATACCAAAAGATTCTATAATTTTCGACGGAAATGTGCCAACTATAATATTCACCGAATGTGATGCGTTTAATACGCCCAATTGTGAGTTTGTAAAAATTAATTTTTCCGAAAATTTAATTCGCCAAGTTTTAGATATATTGTATCAACGCAACATTCAATCACTACTCGTAGAAGGCGGAAGTAAGTTGTTACAATCGTTTATCGACTCTGGTATTTGGGACGAAATGCAGGTGGAAGTAGCCGATGTATTATTTAAGGAAGGCACTAAAGCACCTCTTTTCAGCAATACTCTTGAACGAACAGAAAAAATTGAAACTTCTGAAATGTACTATTACAAACAATAATCATTTTGAAGCTATTGCAATAAAAAAACCGAAGTTACTTCTGCAACTTCGGTTTTCTATTTAATATCGAGTTAAACAATACTACTCACTTATTTTCAAAACGCCCTCTTTCGATATAGAAGAAACAATTTTCTCTGTATCTTTATCAAAATCTACCGTAATCAAATCCCCTTCAGAAACGGTGGCACGAATAATCATCTCCGCCATTTCGTCCTCAAGGTATTTCTGAATAGCACGTTTCAACGGACGAGCACCAAATTGAATGTCATATCCTTTCGAAGCTATAAACTCTTTAGCGGCATCGGTCAAATTCAATTTATACCCCAGATTTTCAATCCGTTTGTAGAACCCTTTCAATTCCAAATCAATAATTTTATATATCGATTCACGATCCAACTGATCAAACATCACAATATCATCGACTCTATTGAGAAATTCAGGTGCAAAAGCCCGATTCAAAGCTTTCTGAATGACACCTCGCGAAAAATCTTTATCATCCACATTCGTAGGAGTTGAAAAACCTACACCCCGTCCAAAATCTTTCAGTTGACGAGTTCCAATATTGGATGTCATGATCACAATCGTATTTTTGAAATCAATTCGACGCCCCAAACTGTCTGTCAGACGACCTTCATCAAGCACTTGCAACAAAAGATTGAATACATCGGGGTGAGCTTTCTCAATTTCATCGAGTAAAATAACTGCGTATGGTTTGCGACGAACTTTCTCTGTCAACTGGCCACCTTCTTCGTATCCAACATATCCTGGAGGTGCTCCAACTAATCGCGAAACAGTAAATTTCTCCATATATTCACTCATATCGACACGAATAAGTGAATCAGTTGAATCAAATAAAAATTCAGATAATATCTTCGCTAAGTGCGTTTTACCGACGCCAGTTGGCCCCAAAAACATAAAGGTACCAATAGGTTTGTTGGGGTCTTTCAATCCTACGCGGTTGCGTTGAATAGCTTTTACTACTTTTTCAACAGCATCATTTTGCCCGATGATTCGCGACTTCAACTCTTCACCCATCAGCAACAGTTTATGGCTTTCGGCTTGAGCTATTCTTTGAACGGGTACACCCGACATCATAGCGACAACTTCGGCAATCTTTTCTTCGTTCACCAGCTGACGGTTCTCTTTCGATTCTTTCTCCCAGTTGTCTTTTGCTGCATCCAATTGATGAATCAACGTTTTCTCCTTATCGCGGAAACTGGCTGCTAATTCAAAGTTTTGTGCCTTTACAGCATTTACTTTTTCTGCACGAACAACTTCAATATTTTTCTCTAAATCCTCAATATTTTGAGGAACAACAATATTCGTGATATGCACGCGAGACCCAGCCTCATCTAATGCATCAATAGCTTTATCCGGAAAATTCCGATCACTTATGTAGCGATCAGTTAATTTTACACACGCAGATAAAGCATCATCGGTATAGGTCACATTGTGATGATCTTCATATTTATCTTTAATATTATTGAGAATTTGCAAAGTCTCTTCTGCTGTCGTTGGGTCGACCATAATCTTCTGAAAACGGCGTTCAAGCGCACCATCTTTTTCAATATTTTTGCGATATTCGTCTAAAGTAGTTGCTCCAATACATTGTATTTCTCCTCGCGCCAATGCTGGCTTAAGCATATTGGCAGCATCCAAAGAACCTCCAGCTCCACCTGCTCCGACAATCGTATGAATTTCGTCAATAAACAAAATAACATTCGGGTTTTTTGTCAATTCATTCAATATTGCTTTAATACGCTCTTCAAACTGTCCCCTGTATTTTGTACCTGCAACAACAGAAGCCATATCTAAGGAAATCAGTCGTTTATCAAACAAAATCCGTGAAACCTTTCGTTGTACAATACGCAAAGCAAGACCTTCTACGATAGCTGATTTACCTACACCTGGCTCTCCTATCAAGACAGGATTATTCTTTTTACGTCGACTTAAAATCTGTGCTAATCGTTCGATTTCACGTTCGCGACCAACCACTGGATCGAGTCGATTTTCCTCAGCAGCTTTAGTCAGATCACTACCAAAGTTATCCAAAACAGGCGTCTCCTGAGCTGTTTTAGTATGACTAGAGGCAGTTTCTCCACCACGTTGAGTTCGCTCTTCAGCTTCATCATCGTCTTCGCCAAAATCAGCACCCATATCTTTAGGTTCCGATAGGTCAGGACTATCTATAATCTGATGTACAGAACTATAATTGACACCCCATTCGGCAAAAGCTTCAGCAGCAAGATTGTCTACATCTTTCAAAATTGCAAGAAAAACATGCTCTGTATCTGTCACTTCACTTTGCATTAATCTAGCTTCTAAAATACTTATTTTGAGGACTCTTTCAGATTTCTGACTAACGGTAATTCCATCTTGAACCTTATCCCATTGCGAGAGATATGCATTGTTTTTTTGCAATTCTCGTTCAATACGTTTTTTTATATCTGGAAGGTTAATTTGCAGACCTTTAAATAGTTCGAAGACCCGACCAGTACCATCACGAAAAATGCCGAGCATCAAATGTTCGGGTCCTATGGTAGTGCTTTGAAGTCGTTCAGCTTCCTCCCGGCTGAAACCTAAAACATCTTTTACTCGTTGTGTATAATTGCTCTTCATATCTTTTTGTTAAGCGGTATAATGCAAATATAACACATTTACCATTCGAATTGTTAATGAGAAATGAAAATATCTTACTAAATAAAGTTATTCCATTAGATTTTCAAAATGATAACAATTAGGTTAATTTTTTTGTCGATATTCTTTCCATATTTAACAGAAAAGACTTACCTTAGCACGGTTTTTACCAAAATACAAAGCAATCTTACAAAAATTCTCATAAATGATTGATCAAGAAGACAGAATTATTAAAGTAAACATCGAAGACGAAATGAAAAGCAGCTACATTGATTACTCGATGTCTGTTATTGTTTCACGTGCATTACCCGATGTTAGAGACGGATTCAAACCAGTTCACCGCCGCGTATTATTCGGGATGAACGAACTAGGCAACAACGCCGATAAACCTTATAAAAAATGCGCCAGAATCGTAGGGGAAGTTCTTGGTAAATTTCACCCACATGGCGATTCATCAGTCTATTTTGCATTGGTTCGTATGGCTCAACCGTGGTCTCTACGTTACACTTTAGTAGACGGACAAGGTAACTTTGGGTCTGTAGACGGTGATAGTCCTGCAGCTATGCGTTATACTGAAGCTAGATTAAGCAAAATTGCCGAAGAGATGTTGATGGACATCGACAAAGATACAGTCGATTTTCAACTTAACTTTGACGATACACTGAAAGAACCTACTGTTTTACCGACTCGTATTCCAAATCTATTGGTCAATGGAGCTTCTGGTATTGCTGTTGGTATGGCAACAAACATGCCTCCTCACAACCTCACAGAAGTAATCGATGCAACGATTGCATATATCGAAGACCGCACAATTGATATTGCGGGATTGATGAAATACGTCAAAGCTCCTGATTTTCCAACGGGTGGATTTATTTATGGTTATGCTGGAGTAAAAGATGCTTTCGAAACTGGAAGAGGTCGCATAATAATGCGTGCCAGAGCCGAAATTGAAACTGAAGGAAACCGCGAAAAAATTGTTGTTACTGAAATTCCTTACCTTGTAAACAAGGCAGAATTAATCAAAACAATCGCAGATTTAGTTGAAGACAAGAAAATTGAAGGTATATCTAATGTCAACGACGAATCAGACCGCACAGGTATGCGTATGGTGGTTGATGTGAAACGTGATGCCAACTCAAATGTAGTGTTGAATACACTCTACAAAATGACAGCACTTCAGACTTCCTTCAGCGTTAATAATATTGCGTTGGTGAATGGTCGTCCACGCATGCTGAATCTGCGTGATATGATTTCGTTATTTGTAGAGCACCGCCACGATGTGGTGATTCGCCGCACAAAATATGAATTAGCAGAAGCCGAAAAACGGGCACACATTCTGCAAGGATTAATTATTGCTTCAGACAATATTGACGAAGTAATTGCTATTATCCGTTCTTCTCAAAATCCGGAAGAGGCTCGCACCCGACTGATCGAACGCTTCGAACTGTCTGATATTCAAGCTCGTGCCATTGTTGAAATGCGGTTACGTCAATTAACAGGACTTGAGCAAGATAAACTTCATGCAGAATTTGAAGAGGTAATGAAACTAATTAATCGTTTGAACGAAATTCTGAATAATGAAGAACTTCGTATGAATGTGATTAAAGAAGAATTGACAGAAATCAAAAATAAATATGGAGATGTGCGTCGTTCAGAAATCGTTTACGCCTCTGAAGACTTTAATCCAGAAGATTTTTATTCAGATGACGAAATGGTGATTACTATTTCGCACATGGGATATATAAAACGTACTGCGCTAACTGAATTCAGGGCACAAAACCGAGGAGGAGTTGGTGCTAAAGGAAGTGAAACTCGTGACGAAGACTTTATTGAATACATATACCCTGCATCGATGCACGCCACGATGCTATTTTTCACTCAAAAAGGCAAATGCTACTGGTTGAAAGTGTATGACATACCTGAAGGAGCAAAAAACACAAAAGGTCGTGCTATTCAAAACTTATTAAACATCGAATCTGGCGACAAAGTAAACGCCTTTATTCGTGTTAAACAGTTGCAAGACCCTGAATACAATCAGTCGCATTATTTGATTTTTGCAACCAAACAAGGTGTTATCAAAAAAACACAACTCGAAGCATACTCGCGTCCACGCCAAAATGGAGTGAATGCTATCACCATTCGCGAAGATGACCAAGTGATACAAGTACGTCTGACCGACGGTAATTCTGAAGTATTGATGGCAAATCGTAATGGTCGAGCAATACGTTTCCACGAAAGCGCTGTGCGTGTGATGGGCCGAACAGCTACTGGTGTTCGCGGTATTACCCTCGACAATGATGGTCAAGATGAAGTTGTAGGTATGATTTGTGTAGATAAATCTGAAAATGAAGACATTATGGTTGTATCTCAACAAGGTTATGGTAAACGTACCCTTCTGGATGAGGTTGACGAAAATGGCAATTCTGTTTTAGACGAAAATGGCAATACTATTCCGGTTTATCGTGTTACTCACCGCGGTGGAAAAGGTGTAAAAACACTTAACATTACGGAGAAAACAGGCAAATTGGTGTCAATCAAAAGCGTTACTGACGAAAATGATCTAGTGATTATCAATAAATCTGGTGTTGCTATTCGACTTAAAATGTCGGAAGTGCGAACTATGGGTAGAGCTACTCAAGGGGTTCGACTTATAAATCTCGAGAAACGCAATGATGAAATAGCATCTGTTTGTAAGGTGTTGACAGATATTGAAGAAGAGGTAGAAAAACTAATTCCTGATATCAATATTGAAATATCAGACAACGATATTCTTGACGAAACAACAAACTAAATTATAAACAAAAATCATTCAGCAAATGAAAAAGTTTAAATTAATCAGTATCCTATTGATTGTAGGATTTTGCACACTGTTTGCCCAGAAAAAAGCTGTTTCTGAAGCAAAAAGTGCAGCTACTCAAGACAAACCAGATTATAAAACGGCTGAATCATTGATCAAAGAAGCGTTAATCAATGACGAAACAAAAAATGACGTAAAAACTTGGTATACCGCTGGATTTATCTTCAACAAAAAATTCGAAGATGAACGAAACAAAAAACTAATCAAGCTAAGTTTTGATGAGCCAGGCATGTACCGATCGCTATTAGAAGGATTTAATTATTGGTTTAAATGTATTGAAATTGATAAATTGCCAAACGAAAAAGGCAAAGTAAAACCTAAATACGAAAGCGAATTGAGAGATAAAATCAAAGAAAATGTCAATGAACTCATCAATGGAGGAGCTTATTTCTATGATCAAAAAGATTATAAATCGGCTTACAAATTATTTAATTTCTACAATCAAGCCAGCGTAAATCCAAACCTCAAAGGGTTAGGCATTGGTGAGGATCCAAATCTACAGATGATTCCTTATTATGCTTGTCTCTCTGCATTGAAAATGGAAAATGATTCAGTTTCTATTTCAGCTCTTGAATTTGCAAAGACAAAAAACTATGAGCGTTACTTGGTTTATAATTTTTTGACTTCTATATATCACAAAACCAATCAGAACGATAAATACAACGAAACGCTGAAGGAAGGATATGCTTTTTTCCCAGATAGTATATATTTCGCTGGCAATCTCATTAATAGTTACATCAACACCAAAGATTTTGAAAATGCATCGAAATTTTTATTAGAATCTATTAAAAGAAAACCCAACGATAATCTATATATCGCTTTGGGTGAAGTCTATCAAGAATCAGGTAAGCCAGAAGAATTAGCAAAATCAGCATTTGAAGAAGCCATTAAACTAAACCCTTCGAACCATACAGCTTATTTCTATATTGGAAGAATGTCTTTCAATAAAGCAGTAGAAATATCAAACAAAGCTTACGAAACAAAAGATAAAAAGAAACAAGCGGGTTTGCTCGAAAAGACAAAAGGATTTTACAGAGAAGCTCTACCTTCTTTCCAAAAAGCATTGGATTTGAGTCCAAATTCAATTGAATATATGAATCCACTTCGATCAATTTATTACAATTTGAATATGATGAAAGACTTTGATGTTTTAGACAAAAAAATCAGTGCTTTTCAGAAAAAATAAACACTAAACATATATAATGTTGATGCCGATGCAATTTGAAGTTGTATCGGCATTTTTTTTGACAACAAACGTGTTAAAAAATAAAATAACTATCAGAAAGAATTATATTTGTATTCGAATAAATCATTTGCTATTTTGACCTTTTAATTCTGAAAAACTATGAATATTGAGAAAATTTCCTGGAACGACCTTGACGCTGTTTTGCTTGAAACTAATGTGTATGAAGCCATTCTAATTCCTTCAATAGGAGCAAATCTGATTCGACTCTACAACAAAGAGAAAAATGTAGATATACTTCGGACACCGACTGCAGATGAAATTGAAACTTTTATTTCTCGTCCACAAATCTTCGGACTTCCTCTTCTTTTTCCGCCCAATAGAATTGAAGACGGAACATACTCCTACTCAGGCAAGAAATACATTCTCCCTATAACACTTCCAGCTCAAAACAACTATCATCATGGCATTTTAAAATCACAATCGTTTGTTGTATCTAGCACCTCTATCACCAACGATTCTGTTGAAGTAGAAGCAAGCTTTTTCTCAAACCAAGTTAACGAAGCGATTTTCGCAGACTTCCCCCATCAATTTGTATGTAGAATGAAATATCTTCTTACCGATGATGGACTCACTCAAACTGTCACATTTTCAAATTTAGGTTCAGAAGCTATGCCGTTAGGAATTGGATACCACACCCCTATTCGTGTTCCTTTCTGTGCTAACAGTGAAAAATCTGATTATAAACTTTTATTGTCTGCAGGTAAAAGATGGGAGCTTTCCGATAGAGGATTACCAACAGGCAAACTACTTAATCTATCTGCAGAAGAGTCATTTCTTCGCCAAGAAGGTATTGCTCCCACTGACAAACCCATTGAATGGGCTCTCACCGACGAAGAGATTTATGTGGATGGACAACCATATCATGGAGCAGTAATCATGGACTTGAGAACCAATCTTCGTGTCTTTTACGAAGTTGATGATCAATTTAAACATTGGACTTTGTGGAATAACGGAGCTGAAGTTAATTGGGTATGCCCCGAACCACAGACATGGGCTATTAATGCACCAAACCTTGAATTACCAGCTGAATTAACTGGATTTCAAGCACTTGATGGAGGGAAAACTTGGAGCGGCACAACTAAATTTTATGTCAAATAAGTAGTTTCATCAAACAATTATAAGCTAATTGCAATAAAACCCGTCCAATAATTTACTATTTCTAATAAATTATATATATTTGACAACCCGTTGTTCACGTTCGATCAACGGGTTCTCTTTTGTCAATTTCATTAACTCAAAATACAATGCTATGATTTCAAGAAAATTCCTTCTTCCAGAGAAAGAGATGCCACGTCAGTGGTACAATGTGGTTGCCGATATGGTCAACAAACCACTTCCGCCACTTCACCCTGGCACAAAACAGCCACTGGATCCTGCCGATTTAGAGCCTTTATTTGCAAAAGGACTTATTGCTCAAGAAATCTCTCAGGAGAGATGGATTGATATCCCTCAGGAAGTATACGATTTGTATAAAATTTATCGTCCGACACCCTTAGTGAGAGCCTATGGATTAGAAAAAGCGTTGGATACACCCGCAAAAATCTACTTCAAAAATGAAAGTGTAAGTCCAGTTGGATCGCATAAACTTAACTCTGCCATTCCTCAGGCTTACTACAACAAAATTGAAGGAACAACCCGAATGACAACCGAAACTGGAGCTGGACAATGGGGAACTGCATTGAGTTTTGCTTGTCAATTATTTGGGATAGATCTCAATATCTTCATGGTAAAAGTCAGCTACGAACAAAAACCTTTCCGCAAATCATTGATGAACACATGGGGTGCAAAGGTATTTGCGTCACCAAGTAATCTGACAGAAAGCGGTCGTAAAATTTTGGCTGAATTTCCCAATTCATCTGGAAGCCTAGGTATTGCCATATCTGAAGCGGTAGAAATGGCAGCAAAAGATCCTCAAACTAAATATGCTTTAGGCAGTGTGTTGAATCATGTGTTGTTGCACCAGACAATCATTGGGCTCGAATCTGAAAAACAGATGGAGATGGCTGGCGATTATCCTGACGTAGTGATTGGATGCTTTGGTGGTGGCTCAAACTTTTCGGGCATTTCTCTTCCATTTTTACGTCACAACTTGAGTGGCGAGAAAAATACGAAAATCATTGCTGCAGAACCAGCTTCATGTCCAAAGTTGACTCGTGGAGTTTTCCAATATGATTTTGGTGACACTGTAGGTTTAACGCCGCTTATTCCGATGTACACATTAGGGCACAATTTTCAACCTGCTGATATTCATGCGGGAGGTTTGCGCTACCATGGTGCTGGCGCTATTGTGAGTCAACTACTAAGAGATGATTTAATCTCGGCACAATCTGTTCAACAACTCGAAACATTCGAAGCTGGTGTGTTATTTGCACGTACTGAAGGAATTATTCCTGCGCCTGAGTCTACACACGCCATTGCAGTTGCTATTCGCGAAGCTCAAAAAGCAAAAGAAGAAGGTGTAGAAAAAACTATTTTATTCAATCTTTCTGGTCACGGACTAATGGACATGGCTGCATACGACCAATATTTTGCAGGAAATCTAACTAATTTCCCGATTTCTGCAGAGTCTATTGCTGAAAGTGTAAGCAAACTAGAGCATTTGGCAGAAAAGTTTTAGACTAAAGAGCTAAAATATCACTTTGAATAGGCATTTTCTAAATTAGAGAATGCCTATACTTTTTTGATAAAAAATAACGTTTTTGACATAGGGTATAAAAAACACCAATCGGTGTTAGGTAAATACATTTACACTGAACGAACTAAAAAAAAGAATATGAAGGCAACTGCAGCATTATTGATCGTTATTTTATTTATTGCTTTATCTAGTTGTTCAAAAGAACCAGATGTAACTACCGGTGCAACAAAAAAGAGTGCATCTGCAGCCCCGAAAACTGTATCGACAGACTCTATAACGCTGAATAAATAAAAGCCATCAAAATAAGCGACGATAAATGGATTTTATCGTCGCTTGTTTTTTACAAAAAATAGTATCTTTGTGTCTCAACCGATACAAATGATATGGATTTTAGATTGAAAGTATTTCAAAGCGTAGCACATCATCAAAGTTTTACGAGAGCTGCCAAAGAGCTTAAAATCTCGCAACCTGCCATTTCCAAGCATATTCAGGAGTTGGAGTCGTTGTATCGCATTCAGTTATTTGAGCGATATGGCACTAAGATCAAAATTTCAGCTGCAGGTGAGTTACTTCTTTCTCACACTGAACGTATTTTAGATGCATTTCAGTGGCTCGAATATGATATGAATCAACTTACAAATCGGATTGCTGGAGAACTACGCATCGGTGCAAGTTCCACACTAGCGCAATATATATTACCACCTCTCCTTGCTCTGTTTATTAAGAAATTCCCCGACGTAAAGGTTTCGTTGATTAATGGCAATAGTCATCAGATTGAAACAGCCTTGCTCAAAAAGAAAATTGACTTGGGTATGATTGAAGGCATCAGTCAGCAAACCGAATTTCACTACACTCCATTTTTACGAGACGAAATAGTGGCTGTTTGCTCTACCAAAGGCACCATCAAAGAATATGACGAAATCACGCTGAAACAACTCAAACAATTACCCATCGTGCTTCGTGAGAATGGCTCAGGAACTCTTGATGTACTGGAGTCTGAGTTCAAAAAACATAGAATCAGACTTCAAGACCTTAATATTGCAATGAAATTGGGTAGTACTGAGAGTATCAAACTTTTTCTCGAAAACAGCGATTGCCTAGGTTTCATCTCTGTTAGAGCCATAGCTCCAGAAATTGCTGCCGGTCGTTTCAAAATTATAGACATCAGTGATTTTGCAATTTATAGGACGTTTCAATTTATTCAAAAACAAGGGACTTCAGGTGGAATTCCAGAGGACTTTATTCGTTTTGCCAAACGCCAAATTCACATATAATTTAAACGAAGTCTTCTCCTTTACTTTTAATGGTACTCAATCTTTATGGTTGAAACTTGTTGCAAAAATAATTAGTGTGCTCATTTGAATAGAAGCAACAAAAGATTATAACTTTGCATTCTCAAAATCAGAAATTATCACAAATGGAAATTGCTGCATTAGTTTCGGGAGGAGTCGATAGCTCTGTCACCGTTCATTTACTGAAAGAACAAGGATACGATCCCACAATATTTTACATAAAAATCGGAATGGAGGATGAACATGGCTACATTGATTGTCCTGCAGAAGAAGATATGGTGATTGTGGAATGGTTAGCAAAGAAATATGGTTGCCGTTGCGAAATGGTCTCGCTACACGAGGAGTATTGGGAAAGCGTGGTTTCCTACACCATTGAAAACGTGAAACGTGGATTGACACCTAATCCAGATATGATGTGTAATAAGCTCATCAAGTTTGGCTATTTTGAACAAAAATGGGGCAAAGATTTTGATAAAATTTCGACTGGGCACTATGCCACAACGACCCAACAAGAAGGGAAACTATTCCTCTCAACAGCTAAAGATCAGGTAAAAGATCAAACCTATTTTCTTGGACAAATCACACAACATCAATTATCGAAAATCATGTTTCCGATTGGAATTTATGAAAAAAGCGAAGTAAGACGAATTGCTTCAGATGCACGTCTACTAAGTGCTCAACGTAAAGATAGTCAGGGTATTTGCTTTTTGGGTAAAGTACATTACAATGACTTCATCAAGCGCTACTTGGGAGAAAAACCAGGGAAAATAGTAGACTTTGAAACAGGAAAAATATTGGGAACACACAAAGGTTACTGGTTTCACACCATTGGCCAACGCAAAGGCATTGGACTTAGTGGTGGTCCGTGGTTTTGTGTAAAAAAAGATATTGAAGCAAATGTCATCTTTGTTTCGAATGGCTACGATCCCGAGACACAATATGGCAAAGTCGTCAATTTGAAGGGAATGAACTTTATCAGCGATAATCCGTGGGGTGATTTCGAAGGGGAACGAGATTTGACGTTTAAAATCCGACATACACCTGATTTCACAAAAGGCACTATCGAAAAAATTGGAGACATCTACCGCATTCGTTCCGAAGAAAAAATACAAGGTATAGCTGCGGGGCAATTCGGCGTGTTGTACGACACCGATAGCAAACTCTGTTATGGTAGTGGAGAGATAATTTAAAATTTCACTCACAGATAAATAGCTGACTCATAGAGTCCCAGCAGATAAAACTCATATTTACCGTGAAAAATCCGTTTGTAAATTTGCACATTCCAAAAAAAGCAGTACTTTTGTACCGCGGAATGGAGCAGTGGTAGCTCGTTGGGCTCATAACCCAAAGGTCGTCAGTTCGAGTCTGGCTTCCGCAACTTCAAAAAGAGTGCTTCGGTGCTCTTTTTTTTATTCCATAAAACCCTTCATTTCTCGAAAAAGGTGAAAATAAACCTTTATTACATTCAAAATCGACTTGAATCAAATATTTTACTTTTTTCTTCTCATTTTATTGAAATAGCACTCATATATATAAAAAAATAACATATATTAGTAGCCGAAAAACATACAATCGAAAAACCATGATAAAAGAAAAAATCAATTTTGAATACGAACTTAGAAATGTTTCTTTATCGATGCTTTGGACTTACCTTAGCACACCAAGCGGACTAGCAAAATGGTTTTGTGATGACGTGTCTGTGAATGGAAAAATCTACACTTTTACTTGGCAAAACTCCCCACAGAAAGCAGAACTCATTCATATCAGACAAGGTCACTTTGTTCGGTTTCGGTGGGAAGAAGATGAAAATACCAAGTATTACTTCGAATTGAAAATTAATACAGGAGAATTATCGGGAGAAGTAGAGATTGAAATCACCGACTTTGCGTGCCCCAGTGAAATTGAAGACACACATGAGCTTTGGAAAACACAAATAGAAACGCTCAAACGAAACATCGGGGCATAATATTATCTTCTTTTTTCACTCTTTTTTGCTAACTTTGCGCAACTGAACCACAGAGTTAGCCTATGTTTCGAATCAAAAGACTCTATCTGTTTGTATTACAAACATTTCTGCCCATTTTCTTGATGACATTTTTCATCTGCCTCTTCATTCTCTTGATGCAGTTTTTATGGAAATATGTCGACGAATTGGTAGGAAAAGGACTGAGTGTGTCTGTGCTTTCTGAACTTTTTTTCTATGCAGCGCTAAGTCTTGTACCCATGGCTCTGCCATTGTCCATTCTTTTGGCATCTCTGATGACATTTGGAAATTTAGGCGAAAGTCTCGAACTGCTCTCGATGAAATCGGCAGGCATTTCGCTTATTCGCATCATGCGTTCACTTATAGTCACACTCGTAATCATTGTAATCGGTTCGTTTTTCTTCCAAAACAATGTCATGCCAATCGTGCAAGTAAAATTGTGGGGCTTGATGATATCCGTTCGCCAAAAGTCGCCAGAGCTTGACATCCCAGAGCGGGTATTCTACGATCAAATAAGTGGCTACAACATTTATGTGGAAAGCAAGAATCCCAAAACTGGAGTTTTGCACCACGTCATGATTTATGACTTTTCACGTGGATTTGAAGATGCTATGGCCATTGCTGCAGACTCAGCGAGCATCAAAATGACCGAAGACAAAAAGTATCTGGTATTCTCTATTTTCAATGGTGAATCGTTTGAGAATTTAAAGAAACAACGTTCATCATTCAATAGTGTGCCTTATCGACGCGAAACTTTTGCAATGAAACAAATATTAATTGAATTTGACGCCAACTTCAAGCGAATTGACAATGGCTTTTTACAAAATGAGTACATCGGTAAAAACATAAGTCAACTTCGACATTCTATAGACTCGATGGAGGTGAAAAAAGACAGTCTAAACAAACTAAATGTTATATCTTCTACTTCATTAATCCCTCTAAAAACACCTAATTACAACCCTAAAAACCCATTAGACTCCCTGAAAATTGCACGAACTTTGCCTATAAATATTGATAGCTTGTACGAAGAAATTCCTTCGAGCAATAAAATTGCAGCGATAACGAGAGCTGTGTCATCAGCTAGCTCCACAAAACAAGAGCTTGAATTTAAGCAGTACACTATAAAAACGCAAGAAGAAACTATCAACAGACACTACATAGAGTGGCATAAAAAATTCACACTTTCTGTGGCATGCTTAATCTTTTTCTTCATTGGTGCACCTTTAGGCGCTATTATTCGTAAGGGAGGTCTTGGATTACCTGTCGTTCTCTCAGTGTTTTTATTCATCATCTATTACATATTCGATAGCACGGGGTACAAACTTGCTCGCGATGGTCGTTGGCCGCCACTTGAAGGAATGTGGTTGAGCACCTTACTACTCGCACCACTTGGTGTTTTTCTCACCTACAAAGCAGCTCGCGATTCAATGATTTTGAACGCTGACACTTACATCCTGTTTTTCAAAAAATTATTTGGAAAACGAGTAAGCCGCGATTTAATAAAAAAGGAGATCGTGATGTACAATGCCAATATGGTTGAAGTGGTAAAAATGATTGAAGAGCAAAACCCGCTTCTCACAGAAACAATTTACTACTTATCGAATAAGTCCAAAACGAATTATTTCTCATTTTGGAATGAAGGAACTCACAGCACTCAATTAGTGAAAATAGATGCTTTATTGGAAAAAATTGTCGAAGAAATGAACAATACCACTAATCAACAGGTTTATTTTAAACTGAGAGAATACCCCGTTTTGGCAATGGAGCGGTATAATATTTCAACCAATAAGAAATGGGTACGAATTTTGCTTGGAATAGCTTTACCAATCGGAATTCCTTTCTATATTTACATCAGAATTCAACAAAAACGGATGCTCAACGATTTGAGAGCCATTTTGCGTATCAATAAAGAGTTACAACAAATAATAATGAATTAAAATGTTCAAATTAAACACAATAGAAGAGGCTATCGAAGATATTCGTGCTGGCAAAATTTTAATAGTTGTAGATGATGAGGATCGCGAAAATGAAGGTGACTTTATTTGTGCTGCAGAACTAATAACACCTGAAATCATCAACTTCATGGCTCGTCACGGCAGAGGTCTTATTTGTGCTGCCATTACTGAGGAGCGATGCTCTCAACTAGACTTAGAATTGATGGTTACCAACAATACGGCACTTCATGCTACACCTTTCACCGTGTCAGTTGATTTGATTGGGAATGGATGCACCACAGGTATATCCGCCGAAGATCGGTCAAAAACAATCAAAGCGCTTTGTGATACAAACACCAAACCCGAAGATTTAGGTCGTCCAGGCCATATTTTCCCGCTTCGTGCACGCAACAGAGGTGTACTTCGTCGTGCGGGACACACCGAAGCTTCAGTTGATTTGGCTCGATTAGCAGGTCTATTTCCAGCTGGTGTATTAGTCGAAATTATGAATGAAGACGGCACAATGGCTCGTTTACCAGAACTTATCAAAATCGGTGAGCAATTTGATTTAAAAATTGTTTCTGTCTCAAAACTAATAGCCTATTTATTAGACAAAGAATCGCTGGTTGAAAAAGGAGAAGAGGTGAATATGCCTACTGATTATGGTAACTTCAGACTCATTCCTTTCCGTCAGAAATCAAATGGATTGGAACATGTAGCCCTTATAAAAGGAACTTGGGAAAATGACGAACCTATTTTGGTGCGGGTTCACTCTTCGTGTGTCACAGGGGATATCTTTGGAAGCAAACGTTGTGAATGTGGTGACCAACTCCACAAAGCCATGGAAACAATAGATAAAGCAGGCAAGGGTGTTGTAGTGTATATGAATCAAGAAGGTCGTGGCATTGGTCTGATGAATAAAATAAAAGCCTATAAGTTGCAAGAAAACGGGTTCGACACGGTCGATGCCAATCTTCACCTTGGGTTTCAGGCTGACGAACGCGATTATGGCGTGGGGGCACAGATATTACGTGAAATCGGTGTGAAAAAGATGCGGTTGATGTCGAATAATCCAATCAAACGAATTGGCCTTGAAGCTTATGGCTTAGAAGTAACTGAAAATGTATCCATCGAAGTGTCGCACAATCCACACAACGAATTTTACATGAAAACAAAGAAAGAACGTATGGGACACACCCTCAAACATTCATAACAGAGTTTATCTCTTATTTTGAATCCCATTTATTAAGTCTAAGTAACTTGATAAATGGGTTTTTAATTTCTACCATACATATATTTTATTCAATCCATAGAATAATATGACCATAACCAAACACATTTTCAACTTTCAAGCACCATAAATTCCATTATTTTATTAATTTTGCTTTGTACTAAACCTTAAAATCACATTCTAACTTATCATAAATATGATGGAGCGCATTTTCAGTATCAAGACACGTCTTACTTTTATGAATTTTCTCCAATTTTTTGTTTGGGGAGCTTGGTTGATTACCATTGCAAATTATTGGTTCGGCACCAAACACTGGGGACCTCGTGAGTTTGGTGATATTTTCGCCACATTGGGTCTTTCATCTATTTTAATGCCAGCCATCTTTGGGATTATTGCCGACCGTTGGATAAATGCCGAAAAATTATACAGTATACTTCACATTTTAAGTGGTATCACTGTATTGTGTTTCCCCATGATTAACGATCCTCAAACCTTCTTTTGGATGATGCTTGTTGCGATGTCTTTCTATATGCCAACCATTGCACTCAACTACTCTATCACTTATAATGCCCTAAAAACGAATAACTTCGATGTAGTGAGAGATTTTCCACCGATTCGGGTGTGGGGTACTATCGGGTTTATTATTGCCATGTGGGTCACTAATCTTTCGGGAAACAAAGCAACAGAAGTTCAGTTTTACATTTCGGCAGTTGGGTCTATTACTTTGGGGCTTTACTCATTGAGTTTACCTAAATGTCCTCCGCAGAAACAAACGACACAAAGCACTGGTTGGGTAGAATTATT
>JBAXGL010000017.1:0-19686 GCA_037139375.1 Bacteroidales bacterium
GCTCCCTGACCAATCTCTTCGTCGGGGGTGAAGCCAACACGAATCTTGCCGTGCTTGATTTCAGGGTGGGTAATCAAGTATTCCATTGCGGTGACAATCTCTGCTAAACCAGCTTTATCGTCCGCTCCGAGTAATGTTTTACCATTGGTCACAACTAACTCTTGACCTAGATAGTCATTCAATTCGGGAAATTCAGTGGGTTTCAAAACCACATTATTGTCAGCATCCAACACAATGTCGCTTCCATCAAAGGTAACCACACGAGGCGACACGTTGCGCCCTGTCATATCGGGGCTTGTATCGAAATGCGAGATAAATCCGATAGTTGGCATTTGTTTTTCGGTATTCGAAGGTAAAGTTGCCATCAAATAGCCATTCTCATCTAACGTCACTTCCTGCATCCCAAGACTTTTCAATTCCTGCTCAATGTATTGCGCAAAAATCAATTGCCCAGGCGTGCTAGGCGTCATATTTGTTTTATCGTCCGATTGCGTATCGAACGACACATATTTCAAAAATCGCTCTAAAACTATCATACTTCTCTTGTTTAAATGGTGATATATTCTGTTTATCTACTCTTTTTCAACCAATAAGCCAACTCCTCCGAACGATAGCCTAACTCCTTGGATTTAAGGAAATCTTGATATGCCAATTTCTGTTCGTAGAGCGAAAAATGGATTTTTCCTCTCAAAAAATAGTTCAACGGATCTTGATCTGAAAGTTTGATGACTTTATTCACATCCGTCAACGCCTTTGGGAATTTTTGATTCAAATAATACAACTCTGCTCGGTTGAAAAGCAGCGATTGATTATCGGGTAATTGAGAAATCAGCAAATTATAGATTTTCTCTGATTCGACATATTGACCGACAATTTTCTTTTGCAGCGCACTACCCGACAACGCTCGCAAATTGTGTGAATCGAGTTTTATTACTGTTTCAAAATCCCTTCGAGCTGCCACTGTATCGTTCAGCGCTAAACAAATTTCGCCTCTCGAAACCAATGCTTCCACATTTTTTTCTTCCAACAAAATCACAGAATTATAATCCGACAATGCTGCAGTAAGGCTATCCATTTCGAGCAACAATGCCGCGCGATTGAGCAAAAGTGTCACCGAATTAGGAGCAAACAGTAACCCATTTGTATAAGATTGACGAGCGGCATCTTTATTGTCCATATTGCGCTGCATTGTACCCATATTCGACAATAACCACGCATTCTGAGGGTTAGCAGGTTCGGCTCTCAACGCATTTCGTAAACAATCGACTGCCGATACCCAATCTTTGCCATCAGCCGCTAAATACGAACGATCTAACCACTCTTTGTAGGTTTGAGCCGACACTAATGTATAAGTAAGTGCAACAATTAAAATAAATGAAATCCGTTTTCTCATCTGTAGATGAATAATTTATTTTGTTATAAATCCTTTTTTAGAAATTTTCAACGCAAAAGCACTGTTATCGCCATACAACGTTCCTCTATCTAAAGCTCCTGAAGCGGTGAAAGCCAAACCCTTGCATTTTCTGGGTGAATAATTGATTTCTAACAATGCTGAAAGACTACTTTTCACTTCAGTATATGGTACATAATATCTTCCCCAACCATTATTGGAAGTCAGCAAAACTCTTCCACTCCATTGCGAATCGAATGTTCCACTTATTCCTAAATGATAAGCCTTTACTCTATTATTTTCAAAGCGCAGCGAACCAGTTTTATTGTAAATGGGAGAAGTAATGAGCGGACTGCCATTTGCCATTCCCCAATTTTCCCAACCAGTATAGAAGTAGTTATTATAATAATCATCATTACCTTTTGCCAAATACGTTAGATTCGTACCAGGGTGGTCTTTTTGCCACCAAAGCACAGGACCACTTTGATTTGTCGTCTGAAGATATTCAAAAACAACACCCGTAATGCCAACTTTATTTTTGCTCATATACTCAAGCCCCCAAAGACCATCAAAACCATTCTGTTTTATCAATCCAGAAAAATCATCAAAATAATTTTCTAAATAGCCTTTCAAATCAAAATTTTGAGTATGATAGGTGGTCATCAAATGCATACTTCCTAAACTATTTCCATACACATAATTTACATCACCTTTAGCCGTTTTACTATCCCCTGGCAATGGCACTAACACCATCAGATAGTGATAAAAATCAACTGGGGATTGCTGTGACATCAACGTATCGTTTTTCATAAAATACTTATTACCCCCAAATTGAACTTCTGTTTCCAATCCGAAAGTGAATGTCCAAGGCTTTTGCGGCAAATCATATTCCAAAACAACTGATTTGTGATGATAGCGCACATCGGTATTTCTGAAATTGAATGCCTCTCCTCCAACCTGAAGATTGACCTTTTTTTCTTGAAAATCTCCGTCTGAAAACCAACCAAAAGAAACATCACCTTTCACTTTCAATTTATTTCGAAATAACCACGAAAACGTCGTAAAATCATGTAATGACCATCGAATCTGTGGAATTGGCCGAGCATTTCCAGACCAAGTGAGACCACCAGAACTTAACTCGCTGTTTTTGAGCATTGAATTATATTCTTTACTCCCTATCGTAAACAGACTCTTTTTGTATTTCACATCAAAATATGCCTGTTGAAGAATGAATTTATACGTATAATTTTCAGTTTCTACTGCGTCAAATCCAAAACCATAATTCAATTTTTGTTTATCATCAATAGATTTAAATAGTCCAGCGCGTAAGTATGAATTATCAGGTTCTATGGAAGAAATACCATGCTTATTACTTAAGATCCAAAGTGGTGTATTTTCACCATTTCCCGCAACAGATTCACCTTCTATTTTGAAATATAATTGCGAAAACAAACAGGTTATATTGAAAATAAAAAACAGTAAACTAAAGAAAAAAATCTTATAAAAAATAGATTGGTTCATTGTCAGGCTTTACTTAAAATTTACGAAAAACAAGTTCTCCGACAGCATCTGTTAACCGAAGTTTTGTAGAAGTTATCTCTTCAATTTTATACCTTTCACTGGGTTTAATTTTAGCCGTATCATCCACAGATACAATAATCAATGAATCATTTATCTGTGTAAACTCCATAAATAACTCCTTACATTCAAGTGGCGTGATTCGTTCACGTATGCAAACAATTCTATTATCAAAAGCATAAAAAACGGTATCCACCGGATATATAATTCCATAAATAGTTCTTGTTTTTAGTTGCCACTGCCCACGTAAATTAGGATCATACTCGTGAGTGCAAGAACAAAAAACGAGAATCAAAATTATGAAAAGAAGTTTATTCATCAGCCTTATTTTATTTTGCGCTTATCCAGCTCATTTCTGTACTTCTGTGCGTTCTGGTGATGCTCTTTCATAGTTCGTGCAAAAGCATGACGACCTGAGAAATCATAGTTAGCACACATATAAAGATAGTCGTGCTTTTGATAATTGAGCACCGCATCAATACCAGCAGGCGATGGCACACGTATCGGTCCTGGAGGCAATCCAATATTTTTGTATGTATTATAAGGAGAATTCACTTTTAGATGTTCAAATAAAATGCGGCGCAGAGAGAAATCATTCACTGCAAATTTGATAGTTGGATCTGCCTGAAGCGGCATTCCTATCCGATAGCGGTTAAGATACAAACCTGCAATCGCTGGACGCTCCTCTGCACTATTACTCTCTTCCTCAACGATAGATGCCAAAGTAGAAATTTCTATAGGTGTCAGTCCTACTAATTTAGCTTTTTCCAATCGCTCAGAGGTCCAAAATTTGTCGTACACATTTTTCATTTTCCGCAGAAATTTTTCGTACGAAATATCCCAATACATCTCATAGGTGTCGGGGATAAATAAAGATGGAATAGTCGATGGTGAAAAACCCATTCGCGCGCAACTATCAGTATTCTTAAAAGCGTGAATTAAAGTAATAGAATCGAGCATCAATTGTTGCGACAATCGACCAGCTAATTGCTCTTTGGTGCGAATATTATTAAATGTAAGTCGAACAGGCGTTTGGCGACCACGATACATTTTCTGAAAAAGAGACCAAACGCTTGTTCCCTTTTTGGCTTCATATTTCCCAATGTGTATAACCTTTTCGTAACCAAAAACAGTACTTAGTGCTGAGAAAAAGAATCGTGAAGATAAATCGGCATGTTCGCTCAACTGAGCTTTAATATCGGTATACGTCGTGGTTGGACGAACGTAAATTGAAAATTTCTCGTTGGATATTGGATGTAGAAAAATCAGGTATATTTTGACGAATCCAATCAGCACTAGAGCTACCACTATTCTAACAATCAATCGCTTACTAATAATTTTTGATTTCATATCTAATAAAGGGAATATAAAGAAGAATGAGTTCAATTATAAAGCTTCCAAAAGTACAAAAATAATTTCAAATTAAATCGCAAAAAAAATTTGTGTAAGTCAAAACTCTACCCTATATTTGCATCCGCAAACGCAAAACGTATACACTTTTGGAAGTGTGGGTGAGTGGCTGAAACCACCAGTTTGCTAAACTGACGTACGGGAAACTGTACCGGGGGTTCGAATCCCCCCGCTTCCGCAAAGTTGCGTTGTAACTAAAAACCGCTAAGATAAATCTTAGCGGTTTTTTTCTTTTACTTCCTATTCAAAATCCGATTTAACCGAACAAGTGCCTCCACATAATAATAATCGGCACAAGAAATCGGCACATCCATATTTTCTTCACTAACATTTGCCCCAACACCTTTCTTCAAAATCAACAATCCATTTGTGCCAATATTTGCTAGAAATTCGGTAGATGACAACGTTCTAATTTGAGTTTCGGCTACATTCAAATATTGAGAACGAAGCGGTTCATCAACTAACTCGCTCAATTCAATCAATGCAGATGCAGTGATGGCAGCAGCCGATACGTCGAGTGGCTCTTTGGGTATATTGGGTGCATTAAAGTCCCAGTACGGAATTTTATTGGCAGGAAGATTTGGGTGAAACAAAATGAATGTTGCAATCTTTTTTGCACGTTCAAGATATCTTTTTAATCCTGTCTGTTCGTACATAGAAATAAAGCCATACAAGCCCCAAGCTTGTCCTCGCGCCCATACCGACTCATCTGAATAACCTTGAAAAGATCCTTGCTTATTAGGTTTTCCAGTTATCGAGTCAAATGCTACGACTTGATATGAGCTATTATCAGGTCGGAATTGGCAGTTCGTTGCAGTTTTTGCATGAGAAACTGCAATTGCCGAAAACGATTGATCTTCAGTCTGTTTTGATGCCCACATAAGTAATTCGAGGTTCATCATATTTTCAATGGAAGAGAAAATTTGGTATACTCGACTAATTTTCTGATTGTCTACATCACCTGATTGAATAGAGCCACATATTGGACGAAAACGAGTTGAAAGCGATCTTGCACCTGTAACCAATATTTCTTCATATTTAGGATTATTCGTTAACCTATAGCCATTCCCAAAGCTACAATGAAGGATTAAACCAATGTTGGAATTATCAGTTGTGAGCTTTTCTTTTTCTAATCGACTTGTATATAATTCAGCCAATTTTGCCACTTTAGGGTCTTGTTTATACTCATAAAGATACCACAAAACCCCAGGATAAAATCCACTTGTCCAAAAATGCGAGTCAGATGTTATCAATTCTGACTTACCATGCACAGTTGTAGGCAATTGATCTTTTTTCCTTTTCAATTTCTCCGCCAATGCAATACTTTGCATTTCAACAACCTTCATACTTTCTTTGATAACTCTTTGCAACGGCTTCTCTTTCCCATAAGATGAAAGGCTAAATGCCAACAATAGAATCGAACAGATTAACTTATACCTCATAACACGTTACACTTATAATGAGAATGCCTCGAAATCGGATAAATAAACTAATAAAATTGTCTGAGAGATATTTAAACTACAAATATAATTAAAATAAACACGATTCTTCTATATGGTTCATCAAATGATCTAGATGTTTGTACAAAACAAAAATTCCCGCCAATCGATGATTAACGGGAACTTCTTAGTGAAATTTACAAATTACTGTATTCCTTTTTCTCGAAGTTTCAATTGCCATTTCCAGGCAGAGAGTAATGTATCTTCAATGGTTTCTTTAGAAGCCCATCCTAATTCGTTGTTGGCATAATCTGGATTTGCCCACACTTGCTCAATATCTCCCTCACGGCGTCCAACGATTTGATAATTAAGCTTTTCTCCCGTTACTTGTTCGAACGATTTAATAATTTCCAACACCGAAAGACCGATTCCTGTTCCAAGGTTAAACGTCTCCACATTGGCTTTGCATTTTTGTTTAATCAATCGATCTACTGCAATAACATGTGCTTTTGCCAAGTCTACAACATTGATATAATCTCGAATACAAGATCCATCTGGTGTATTGTAGTCATCACCATAAACACTCAGTTTTTCGCGCAATCCAATGGCGGTCTGAGTAACAAATGGGATCAAATTCTGTGGCACGCCATTAGGCAATTCGCCAATTTCTACAGATGGATGTGCTCCAATCGGGTTGAAATAGCGTAAAATGATACTCTTGTAATTGACACCAGAATGAATGGTATCATGAATAATTTCTTCACAAATTTGTTTTGTATTGCCATAAGGTGACATAGCTACTTTGATCGGCGCATTTTCAGTCACAGGCAACTCATCGGGTTGACCATATACAGTACACGATGATGAAAATACAATCCCTTCCACACCATGCTTTGGCATCAAATCTAGCAGATTGAGCAACGACACCAAGTTGTTGCGGTAATATTGCAATGGGTTTTGAACGGACTCACCAACTGCTTTATTGGCTGCAAAATGGATTATTCCCTTGATTCCAGCATATTTCGTAAACAAAGCGTCTAAGCCTTCTTTATCATTACAATCCAGCTTCTCAAAAACAGGACGAATACCCGAAATTCGCTCAATGCCATCCACTACATCAGCGTTAGAATTCGAGAGATTGTCAATTATAACGACCTCGTAACCTGCACTCTGCAGCTCAACGACTGTGTGTGAACCAATAAATCCAGTTCCACCGGTGACTAAAATTTTTGTTTTCATCAGTTATATTTTTTATGTGGTTATGTGTATCTTTTTAATATGCTCTAGCAAATAATACTCGTTGAGACGAAGGTTTACCCGTTACCATACACATGCCAGGCGTTTTGTCGCCTTCTAACGGTATACAACGAATGGTTGCTTTGGTCTCTTCTTTTATTAGTTCTTCCGTTTCAGGCGTTCCATCCCAATGAGCAAGAATAAATCCACCCTCTTCTATTTTTAATTTAAATTCCTCATAACTGTCAACTTTTTTAGTGGTTGCTTCACGGAAATCGAGAGCTTTCTGAAAAATATTTTGCTGAATTTCGTCCAACAAATCTTTGATGTACTGCTCAATGCCATCACAACTTTTAGTCTCTTTTGTCAAGGTATCGCGACGAGCTACTTCCACGGTATTGTTTTCCAAATCGCGACCGCCCATTGCTAAACGCACCGGAACACCTTTCAATTCGTACTCAGCAAATTTCCAGCCAGGTTTTTTATTATCAGAATTATCATATTTTACACTAACGCCCAACGATTTCAGTTTAGCCACAATGCCCGATACCTTTTCGTTGATTTGAGCCAATTGCTCTTCGCTTTTGTAAATAGGCACAATCACAACCTGAAACGGTGCTAATTTTGGAGGCAGAACCAAACCATTATCATCAGAATGTGCCATAATGAGCGCACCAATCAAACGTGTAGAAACGCCCCAAGAGGTTGCCCACACATAATCTTGTTTTCCCTCCTTATTAGTAAAGGTGACATCAAATGCTTTTGCAAAATTTTGACCTAAGAAGTGTGAAGTTCCTGATTGCAATGCTTTTCCATCTTGCATCATCGCTTCTATGGTGTAGGTATCCACCGCTCCAGCAAAGCGTTCGCTTGCTGATTTCACTCCTTTATGCACCGGCATCGACATATACTCTTCGGCAAATGTGGCATAAACTTCGAGCATTTGACGTGCTTCGGCTTCAGCTTCATCGCTTGTTGCGTGTGCGGTGTGTCCTTCTTGCCACAAAAATTCAGCTGTGCGAAGGAAAAGACGCGTGCGCATCTCCCAGCGAACTACATTTGCCCACTGATTGCAAAGAATTGGCAAATCGCGGTACGACTGAATCCAATTTTTATAGGTATTCCAAATAATCGTTTCAGATGTTGGGCGTACAATGAGTTCCTCTTCGAGTTTTGCTTCTGGATCAACAATCACGCCGCCACCATTGGGGTCATTCTTCAGGCGATAATGCGTAACAACCGCACACTCTTTGGCAAAACCTTCGACGTGTGCAGCCTCTTTGCTTAAAAACGATTTGGGTATAAACAGTGGAAAATAGGCGTTCACATGTCCTGTTTCTTTAAACATATCATCCAGCTGTCGTTGAATTTTCTCCCAAATAGCGTAACCATAGGGTTTGATGACCATACAACCGCGAACAGCTGAATTCTCAGCTAAATCTGCCTTAATCACTAAATCCTGATACCACTGTGAATAGTTCTCACTCCGAGGAGTCAATTCTTTTGCCATTATTAATCTTGTAAGTCTTGTGAGTAATATAGATTGAATTCGTCCATAAAAAACGATAGTCAAAAAGCCTTTATTTTATAGACATTTTGACTATCGGACTTTGTAGTGCAAAAGTACGAATTTTACTCAAACATTCCAATTGACTCGCAATATTCAAGCTCTCCCCGCACAATAAACATGACTTCGTCTGGCGAATAGATGCCTACTTTATCTTTTTTAGCTTGTTTCGCCACAAATGCGACCAATGCTTCTTCGTCAATATCAACTACTTGATCGTCTTCGGCATCGAAAAGTCCGCAATCATCGTAATACTCGTAGATAAGATCAACAATATACGCCAGATCATCATCTTCAAATTTGTCTTTCATCTCTTGAGGGAGATAATTTTTGATGAATTTAATTGATTCTTCATCATCGTAAACAAAAAGGTCTTCTTGTTCTGCCATAGTTTTTAGTATTTTCAGTGAAATTATATGTAAACATAGAAAGATAATATGAATAATGCAAACTTATTTCATAAAAAATACGTTATTTTTGTTACATCATAGTTTGACATATTTTTATAGATGAAACGAGCATGATTATTGGTATTCGCCAAATGGTATAAAAATATGACATGCGAGTTCCATCTGACAATTAAAATCATAATTATAAACAGATGAAAAAAGATTTAACCGTCGCCTTGGCATTTCTTGCAGGAGCCTCTCTTGCATCAGCTTTGATTCTACTTTTCACTACAGAAAAAGGCGAAGAATTACGCCATAAAGTAGCTGCTTGGCTGAAAGAAAAAGGCATTGAACTCAAAGCGGCTGACTTCGATCAGCTTATCAATCAAATATTATCGTTTAGAAACAGCAACAAACAGCCTTTCGCTCCACACGAAAGTGAAACAGAATAAAATATGGAAGATCTTGACAAAAAAAATGACTCTTTCTTCGAAGAGAGTCGTGAATATCTGAATGCACAGATAGCTTTACTGAAGTTGGACACCATAGAGAAATTGACGCAAATCATTCAGTCAATTTTGTTATTGTTGTTGACCATCATATTAGTTGGCGGTGCAGTTTTCTATCTATCTGTTGGGTTTATTTGGTGGTATAATACTGTATTTGGTGGAGTTATACCGGCTTTACTCATCGTAAGTGGCGGTTATATCTTTTTGCTTTTAGTCTTTTATGTTTTTCGTAAAAGTTTGATAATAAATCCATTAGTGAAGTTATTTAGTCGTATATTTTTCACCACCACTAACGACATAACCGATGACGAACAATAAATTGCCCACTGCGCGATACGCTAAACTCTCAAATCTTGATTCCCTTCAACAAGAAAAAACAATGCTACGGATGCGACTTCGCAAACAAGAAAGCACGCTCAAAACCGAAGTAGATGATTTCGTCGATATTTTTCGATTCTTTGGCAATTTCGCTTCTTTAGCTAAGCAGTTCTCTTCCGCCATTCCTTTACTCAATAATATTAAATTGATCTTTAAACTGATTGGTTTGTTTCGAAAATAGGGTGATTATTAGAGTTAAATTTTAGAATTTGTACAATGAAAGAACTTATCAACTACTTTTACACCCTAAATATTTGAACAATCAAAATATGCGTAGAATTTTTCTATTTGCCATTCTCCTTATCGGAATATCATTTACAACATCCATTTCGTCTCAAAATTTCCCGTTTAGTAATGGCGAAAAGTTGACATACAACATATATTATCAATGGGGGTTCATTTGGAAACGAGCTGCTGAAGCGACACTGACATGTCAGGAAACGGTCTTTCAATCTAAGAATATGCTGCAGATGCGATTAGCAGCACGAACAACATCTTTCTTCGATAATTTTTTGCGGGTCCGCGACACATTAGTATCTCTTACTTCTCTTGATTTGAAACCGCAATATTATGCCAAAATGACGAACGAAGGCAGTTATCATGGCAAAGATGATCTGTTCTACACTTACAAAGAAGGAAAGATTTCGACTCGTTCGCGCACTTTTCGCGACAAACAGTTGCGTACTGACACCACTTTAGACCACAATTACAATCAGATTTTCGACATGTTGAGTGTTTTTTATTATATCCGCACTTTAGATGTTCCATCTATGAAGAAAAATCAGGTAACACCTTTAGTCATCATTTCGGGTGAAAAACCGTATAATATCAAAGTCATTTACAACGGCGAAACAACCATGAGTACGCCCGATGACAAAGAGTATCAAACCTACAAGCTGACCTTAATTTTGGAGAATCCGAATGGGAAAAAGAACAATAAGGAACAAATGCTATTTTGGATGAGCAAAGATGCACAGCGTCTTCCGCTGCAACTTTCAGCCAAACTTCCTTTGGGAAGCATGAGGGCTTTTTTTCAAGGTATTGAGTAAAAGTTGAAACTTCATCATGAATAAAACAGCAGACAAATTTTCGTGGAATAAACGCGCCAAAAGCTTTAGTTATGCTGGACGAGGCATTGCGTTATTGATACGTAATGAGCATAATGCGTGGATTCATCTCTCGGTATTTGCATTAGTCATTCTGGTTGGATTATTCTTCCAAATCACCTCTACAGAATGGATTTACATTACGATTGTGGCTGCGATGGTATTACTTTCCGAAGCCTTCAACACAGCTATCGAATACCTGTGCAATCACGTTTCGCCCAATCAGAATGAGACCATCGGAAAAGTAAAAGACATTGCCGCAGGAGCAGTTTTGATAGCTGCCATCGCTGCGGCAATTGTAGGTTCACTGATTTTCGTCCCCTATTTGATCGACTTCTTAAAGCACTGATCAAAAAAGAGCAACTGATACTTAATCGAATTATCCCAATATTGCCAATTGTGACGACCTGGGCGTTCGATGTAGTCGTGATTAATTTTCAGCGTAAGCAATTTCTTGTGTAAATTGGTATTGATCTCGTAGAAAATATCAGAAACTCCACAATCTATCATCAAATCTAGCTCCCCGTTTTTCAACGAATCGACCATATTAACTACCGAGCGCTTCGTCCATTCATCGGGATGCTCCTCATATTTTCCAATTCGTTTGGCTATATCATAGCTTTTTGTAGACCACATCAAATCGACGCCGCCACTCATACTACCTGCATGTGCAAACAGATTGCGGTTGCGAATAGCCAAATACAATGCTCCGTGCCCACCCATGCTCAGCCCGGTGATAGCACGCGCCGACCGATTGGGTATGGTAGCGTAATGCGAATCGACATACGGCAGCAAATCGCGAATAATATACGATTCATATTGGCAAGTAGAATCTACAGGACTGTCGAAATACCAACTACTAAAGCCACCATCGGGACAAACAATAATCAATTGATGCTCGGTGGCGAGATTCTTAATATTTGGGACTGTTCTCACCCATTTCGTAGAGTTATCGCTATATCCATGAAGCAGATAGACCACCGGATAACGATTCTTCTTAGAATAATTTTCGGGCAATACGACCACGGTTTTCACCTCCTTTTTCATTTTAGGTGCATAAACGAAAACAGTGTCAACCTGCGCTCTCGAAAATGAGAGTTGAGCAATTAATAACGCGAGAATAAGAAAATTTAATCGTTTCATGTGTTCTATAATTTTGATTTTAGTTGTCACATGGAACTCACACTTAAACATTAACTACGTTGATTTTCAATTTCCTTGTGTGTCAATATTTATTTGTCGTGTTCGTTTCATCTGTTCTATAATTTTTGCAAATATAATGAATCGCATTTAAGATGCAAGCGGACTCTCAACTAACCTGACAGCGTGCGAAGCTCCTGTCAGCATTCGGATTGATAATACTATTTTATTGAACGATACTAAAAAAAGGCACAAAGCATTTCGTCAAAACCTACCCATCAATATAAACAAAAGGCGAGTTGCCCCGCCTTAAATGTTTTCACAACGGAATAATCCTTATTGTGATTTGCTTCAAAAAATTATACTGCAAATATATATAAATATTTTATATTTCACTATAATTTGAAATATATTTTATATTTTTACGAATCAATAAAATAGATACTATGAAAAAGATATTAGGATTGGATTTGGGGAGTGCTTCAATTGGTTGGGCAGTAATTGAAGAGATTGAAGGTAGTAATATAATACTTGGAATGGGCAGTAGGATAATCCCCTATGAAGGCACAGAAGGCAAAGACTTTGCGAAAGGAACAGGAGAAAGTCGAAACTCACTGAGAACAAAAGCGCGAACTACTAGAAAAGGATATGATAGATATCAACTTCGTAGAAAATATCTGGTTGATGCTTTAGTCAAAGCGAATATGTTTCCTGATGAAGCTCTAAAGAATCTTCCTAAAATAGAAATATGGGCACTGCGAAACAAAGCTGCTGATTTTCAAAATTCTCAAAATTCTCAAATTACGCTCAAAGAACTTGGTCGGTTATTATTATGGCTTAATCAAAAGCGTGGTTATAAAAGTAGCCGCAGCGATGCCAACTTAGGAAAAAAGGACACTGAATACGTAGCCACTGTTAAAAGTAGACACGAAAAGATAAAAGAATTCAATCTGACTATCGGGCAATACTTTTATCAGGAATTATCCAATGATCCATTTTTCAAAGTAAAAGAAAACATTTTTCCTCGCGAAGCTTATATTGAAGAATTTGATATAATTTGCTTCACTCAAAAGAAATTCTACCCCGAAATACTAACAGAAGAATTTATTTCAAAAATAAGAAATGAAATCATTTATTATCAACGCCCTCTGAAATCGCAAAAAGGATTGGTTTCTGTATGTGAATTTGAAGGTTTTTTAAAACAAGGAAAGGATGGGAAAGAATATTTTGTTGGACCGAAAGTTGCGCCTAAAAGCTCACCTCTTTTTCAACTATCCAAAATTTGGGAGAATATAAACAATTTAAAAATCGGAACAAGGAAAGGGAATAATATTGAAATTACCAAAGAGCAAAAGTTGGCAATATTTGACCATTTGGAAAATAATGAAAAACTAACTGTTACAGACTTACTTCGAATACTGAATCTCAAAAAAGACAATTGCTACATTAATAAGCAAATTGAAAAAGGCTTAATTGGCAACACGACTAAAAATGCAATTAGAAATTGCCTCGACAGAACGGAAATATATAATCATCTTTTAAATCTAAACCTTTCTTTCGTAGAATCAGAAAACCAAAGTTATTTAGTAGATAAAGAAACTGGAGAAATAATAAACGAAAAAAACTCAAGGTGCATTGATTCATCGGTAGAAAAAGAACCGTTATATCAATTGTGGCACACAATTTATTCAATATCTGATAAAGAAGAATGCAGTAATGCTTTACAAAATAGGTTTGGAATTGAACAATCTATTGCTGACAAATTAGCTAATATCGATTTCAACAAATCTGGCTTTAGTAATAAATCAGCGAAAGTTATTCGTAAAACGCTGCCATATTTAATGGAGGGTGATAACTATAGTGATGCTATGAGTTATGCAGGCTATAATCACTCATCGTCATTAACGAAAGACGAAAACCTCCAACGAAAATTATTAAATCAACTTAAACCAATTTCAAAAAATTCGCTAAGACAACCCATTGTAGAAAAGATTCTTAATCAAATGGTGAATGTCGTAAATGCAATTATTGTACAATATGGAAAACCAGATGAAATCCGCATTGAATTAGCAAGAGAATTAAAACAGAGCAAAGAAGAACGTAACGACACAGATAAATTCATGAGTAAACGCCAAAGAGAGAATGACGATATCTCAAAACGTTTGGCAGAATATGGCCTACGAGCTACCCGTAATAACATTATAAAATGGAGACTCTATGAAGAAATAGACAATCAAGACAAGAAACTGAATGCTATGTGCATATACTGTGGTCAACCTATATCATTGACAGAAGCAATTAATGGAAATGATGTAGATATTGAACATATTATTCCAAAGTCGAAACTGTTTGATGATTCACAAAGCAATAAAACACTTGCACACAGACATTGCAATAAAGATAAAAATGACTTAACGGCATTCGATTTTATGAAAGGCAAACCAAATGCGGTTTTCGAAGCATATATTGAGAGAGTAAATGCCCTCTATTCAAATTACATTATTAATAGGTCGAAACGAGACAAATTATTGATGAGTGAGGAGAAAATACCGAATAACTTTATAGACAGACAACTACGGGAAAGCCAATACATAGCAAAAAAGGCAAGAGAGATATTGCAAACGATTTGCCATAATGTTTGGGCAACAAGTGGAACAATCACAGCAGAACTACGCCATTTATGGGGATGGGACGATGTAACAATGAATCTTCAAATGTCAAAATATAAAAGTCTAGGAATGACAGATTTTGTAGAATGGGAGAGTGATCATGGTAAAAACAAACACAAAAAAGAGGTGATTGTTGGTTGGACTAAAAGAGATGACCACCGACATCATGCTATAGACGCACTTACTATTGCTTGCACAAAACAAGGTTATATTCAACGCTTCAATACTCTAAATGCGAGCAAAACAAGGGAGGACTTGAAATTTGCAATAGAACAAAAATCTATTGAGTTCAAAGAAAAACGCTCGTTATTAGAAAAATATATAATTAGTGAATTACCTCTTTCTGTAAATGACGTAGAAATAGCAGCTTCAAATATACTAATATCCTTCAAATCAGGAAAGAAAGTTGCTACAAAAGGAAATCGCAAAGTTGGGAAAAGGGGTAACAAGAAAGTTATCCAAAATGGGATTATTGTACCAAGAGGTTCGCTGAGCGAAGAAAGCATATATGGTAAAATAAAAACAATTGATAATAATAAATCAATAAAATATATTTTTGAAAACAGCAATCTTATACTAAAATCCGAAATAAAAAAACTAGTTGAAGATCGAATTGAGCAATACAAAGGCGATCAAAAAGCAGCAATCTCATCCTTAAAGAAAAGCCCTATCTATCTTGATAATAAAAAGGAGGTGATTCTTGAATATGCATCTTGCTTCAAAATTGAATATGTCATCAAATACTGCGTTGATATCAATTTCAACAAAGTAGATAAAGTAATTGACAATGGAGTAAAGGATATTTTGCAAAAACGTCTAAATAAATTTGGGGGTAAAGCGAAAGAAGCTTTCAAAGATGTCCTTGTTAACAATAAATCATCAATTAAGTGGTACGAAGACGAAGGGCTAGATCGTCCGATAAAAACAGTACGTTGTTTTACTGGATTATCCGCTGTTGTACCAGTAAAAAAAGATGAGAATGGTAAAGATATTGGATTTGTAAAACCAGGGAATAATCATCATATTGCAATTTATATAGACAAAGAAGGCAACCGAATAGAGCATATCTGTACATTTTGGCATGCGGTTGAACGAAAGAAATATGGTATTCCCGTAGTCGTATCAGATGCTAATGAAGTGTGGGATTTGATTCAATTGCAATCAGAAGACTTTTATCCAGAAAGTTTCTTGGAAAAACTACCTAATGCAAATTGGAAATTGGAGTTAAGTATGCAGCAAAATGAGATGTTTGTATTAGGTATGAATATTGAAGAATATAACATCGCTATTAAAGAAAATAACAAAGAAGAACTTAGTAAATATTTATATTTAGTTTGGAGTATTTCGAGTTGTGATTATTGGTTCCGTCATCATTTAGAAACAAAAAATGCTGAAATAAAAACTATTGATGGAGCAAAAGAAAGCAAGAGATTTTATAGAACTAAAAGCATATCATCATTTATGTCACTAAATCCCTTGAAAATAAAGGTAAATTGCCTAGGCGAAATAATTGCGAAACCAATTATTTGAAAAATAGACCTATTCTATGATTTTCGAACCTCACCAACTCTACCACATCTACAATCAGGGGAATAACCGACAGCAGGTGTTTTTCAATAGGGAGAATCAGCTTTTCTTTTTGAAAAAAATGGGCATGTATATTTTGCCATACTCCGATGTATTAGCATGGTGCTTGATGCCGAACCATTTTCATTTGATGGTGTATGTGAGGGAGGTTGGGCTTTCAAGTGAGGGCTTCACTCAAAGTGAAACCCTCACTCATGAAAAACGAACATTTAACGATTCAATTGGATTGATGCTTCGCTCATACACTCGCGCCATCAATATTCAACAAAATAGAACCGGCTCTTTATTCAGAAAAGAAACTAAAGCCGAGTGTATTACCAAAACAGACGAAGGCATCACACCATCTTTTCTCAATACCTTTAGTGGAGCATTCCTCAACATACACAATGCAGAACATTCTTATCCGAAAATTTGCTTCGACTATATCCATCAGAATCCTGTTGTTGCGGGTTTGTGTTCACAACCCGTAGATTGGGAATTTTCCTCAGCGGTCGATTTTGAAGGACTAAGAGATGGGAAATTAATCAATAGAGAAAGAGCAAAAGAGGTTGGATTAATCGTTTAGTTTCCTGAAAGTAAGGGCTTCACTTAGAGTGAAACCCTTACTGAAATGGTTAGAGTGAAGCTCTTACTAAAAAACACAACTACCATGATAAAACGTACCCTCTATTTCGGAAATCCGGCTTACCTCAGTAAGCGAAACGAACAACTGGTGATTAATCTGCCCGATGCCAAAGGAATTGACAACTTGACAGGCAACAATACCATCCCCATCGAAGACATTGGCGTGGTGATACTCGATCATCAGCAAATCACTATCACCCACGGAGTGATGGAAAGTCTACTCGAAAACAATGTGGCACTTATCACTTGCGACAAACAGCGAATGCCGGTAGGGTTGATGCTTCCGCTAGAAGGAAACCAAATACAAAGTGAACGATTCCACGATCAAATAGATGCCTCCCTCCCACTCAAAAAACAATTGTGGCAACAAACAATCGTATCTAAGATAACGAATCAAGCAGCAATGCTACATAAACACCGAAACATACAACCCAAAAATATGGACTATTGGGCTTCGGAAGTGAAAAGCGGCGATGCCGACAACCACGAAGCACGGGCAGCTGCCTACTATTGGGGCGAAGTATTCCCCGAAATAGCGGAGTTTCGCCGCGACCGCGAAGGCATACCTCCCAACAATCTATTGAACTACGGATACGCCGTACTACGAGCTGTAGTAGCAAGAGCATTAGTCTCTACGGGTTTGCTACCAACCCTGGGCATTCACCACCACAACCGCTACAATGCCTATTGCTTGGCAGACGACATCATGGAACCTTATCGCCCTGTGGTAGACGACATCGTGTTGCAAATCGTGAAAAGCAAAATTCCAATTGACGAAATATCGAAAGAGATCAAAATCAAACTGCTCTCAATCCCTCAATCAGATGTAATCATTAACGGACAGCGCAGCCCTTTGTTAATAGCGGTTTCGCAAACAACGTCCTCCTTATACAAATGTTACGCAGGTGAGAGTCGAAAGATTTCTTATCCTGAAATCGTTTAGGACTTATTCTTGATTGAGGGCTTCACTCTAAGTGAAACCCTCAATATAAAACTATCTCCTAAAATGGATCGACTAAGCGAATATCGGATTATGTGGGTAATGGTTTTCTTCGATTTGCCAACCGAAACAAAGAAAGAACGGAAGATCTATTCTGACTTTCGCAACAAACTGATGAAAGATGGGTTCACTATGTTTCAATTCTCCATCTATCTACGCCATTGTCCGAGCCGTGAGAATGCAGACGTACATATAAAACGTGTCAAAAAACTACTGCCAGAGAAAGGTCATATCGGCATCCTGTGCGTCACCGACAAGCAATTTGGTCAAATGGAAATCTTCTATGGTGTGAAACTTGCCGAAAAATCAACTCCAGGGCAGCAACTCAGTTTGTTTTGATAATACAAATTACTGGGAGTGTTTGAGTTACACCGTGAGTTTCAAACAAAAAAATCCACCCATCTTGGGCGGATTTTCTGTTTAACAGCAGCATTTTTCACAATTCTAATTACAGAGCTTACTTGTTGTAATTCAATCAATTATGCAGAGGTCTACTGTTAATCGATTGTAAAGATAATTTTTTGAAAGCAAATCACAACGATGAAGCACTGGAGCTGAAAGCTGAAGATACTGTTAATCGATTGTAAAGATAATTTTTTGAAAGCAAATCACAACACTCGTATTGGTCGCCTGTAGCCAAGTAACACTGTTAATCGATTGTAAAGATAATTTTTTGAAAGCAAATCACAACACGTGAAAGCGTATAGCGTATAGCGTATAGACTGTTAATCGATTGTAAAGATAATTTTTTGAAAGCAAATCACAACACAGAACAAACATTAGTCAACAATCCAGAAACTGTTAATCGATTGTAAAGATAATTTTTTGAAAGCAAATCACAACTCGTACCTCTTCCTAATAAATATATTGTTACTGTTAATCGATTGTAAAGATAATTTTTTGAAAGCAAATCACAACAGGCGCAAAAGTGACTCATAATACAAATGACTGTTAATCGATTGTAAAGATAATTTTTTGAAAGCAAATCACAACATACCAATACGGTCGGTTACAGAATCTCTTACTGTTAATCGATTGTAAAGATAATTTTTTGAAAGCAAATCACAACAAAAGAACTATGATAAAGTAGGAGCACGCAACTGTTAATCGATTGTAAAGATAATTTTTTGAAAGCAAATCACAACACACTCTTTGTTTTATTGATAAATAAATAAACTGTTAATCGATTGTAAAGATAATTTTTTGAAAGCAAATCACAACATTGGAACCGGTTGCTTCTTCCTCACACCGACTGTTAATCGATTGTAAAGATAATTTTTTGAAAGCAAATCACAACAATTAGTTAACCCAAAACCAAAATATAAAAACTGTTAATCGATTGTAAAGATAATTTTTTGAAAGCAAATCACAACCAAATGACCCCTATGCGGTGAAAGTGAAAAACTGTTAATCGATTGTAAAGATAATTTTTTGAAAGCAAATCACAACTTTGATAAATCTAGGTTCATATTCCTTCAACTGTTAATCGATTGTAAAGATAATTTTTTGAAAGCAAATCACAACCTGGTATCGCTCGATAGGTAAAGCTTGAGCACTGTTAATCGATTGTAAAGATAATTTTTTGAAAGCAAATCACAACTAAAATAGTGTCACATACATCACCAACTTAACTGTTAATCGATTGTAAAGATAATTTTTTGAAA
>JBAXGL010000018.1:0-19665 GCA_037139375.1 Bacteroidales bacterium
GTATAGAATGTTTCGTGACGGGTGATTTCGTGCACCACACCAATCACCAGCTCGTCGTCGCACAACAGCGCAATGCTGATGGCATAAGGCGTGGAAGCGTGCAAAAAGTTGGTTGTGCCATCGAGCGGATCGATTACCCATCGATAGGGCTGCCCACTGTCGTCGCCACTCCCCTCTTCGGCTATAAAGCCAGAACTGGGAATGATTTTCGACAACTCTTCCACAATTCGACACTCAGCCTCTTTATCGACATACGACACAAAATCGTTTTTGCTTTTCGTGACGACACTCCTCATTTCGAAGTTCTCGCTCTCTCCTTGTATGTAGAGACTTACCCTTCTTGTCAACTCTATAACACGATGTGTTATCTGTTCGTACGAAATTTCCATCAGATTCTTGTTGGGTTTGAAATACAAAAATAGTGAGATAATCTCGTTGATTCGATAGAAATATAAATAAAAAACACAGATTAAACCATTCTGACATAATACACCGAATTATTGTCGATGAATTCCAAGCTGATTTTTCAGAAACCGAAAACCTTACAACTTTTTTTGTACTTTTGCCTTCTACAATTTAGAATATGGAATCTGAATACGATATACGCAACGAAAACCTTTCTGACAAAGAGAAAGAGATAGACAAAGCCCTTCGTCCGCTTAGCTTCGACCACTTCAGTGGTCAGGACAAAATAGTGGACAATCTGAAGGTTTTTGTGATGGCAGCTCGTATGCGTGGCGAATCACTCGACCACGTATTGCTACATGGCCCTCCGGGATTGGGCAAAACAACGCTTTCGAACATCATCGCCAACGAGCTAAACGTAGGTTTCAAAATTACATCTGGGCCAGTGCTAGACAAACCGGGCGATTTGGCGGGAGTACTTACTGGCCTCGAACCCAATGACGTGCTGTTTATCGATGAAATACACCGCCTAAGTCCAGTCGTAGAAGAATATCTCTATTCGGCAATGGAAGATTATCGCATCGACATTATGCTCGATAAAGGTCCCAGCGCGCGCAGTATTCAGATAGATTTGTCGCCGTTCACCCTCATTGGCGCTACAACTCGCAGCGGGTTGCTGACAAGTCCACTCCGTGCCCGCTTTGGTATCAACTGCCATTTGGAGTATTACGACGACGACGTGCTGACTTCCATCGTGGGACGTTCGGCATCTATTCTTGGCGTTTCGTGCAGCGAAGAAGCCGCAGGAGAAATTGCAGGTCGAAGCCGTGGAACGCCTCGTATTTGCAACGCATTGCTTCGTCGAGTGCGCGATTTTGCGCAAGTGAAAGGTTCTGGCAAAATTGATATTGCCATTGCTAAATATGCCCTCGAAGCGCTCAACATCGACAAATATGGTCTCGACGAAGTGGATAATAAAATTCTACTGACGTTGATAGATAAATTCAAAGGTGGTCCAGTCGGATTATCGACCATCGCAACGGCATTAGGCGAAGACCCTGGTACAATTGAAGAGGTGTACGAACCTTTCTTGATCAAAGAAGGCTTCTTGAAACGTACACCTCGTGGTCGAGAAGTAACCGATTTGGCTTACGAGCATCTCAACAGACGACGCGCAACCGATATGGGCAGCTTGTTTTAAAACCGAATCTATAAATGTAAAGACGCAATGGATTGCGTCACTATCAAAACATACGACTAATTTTTATGTCAGGAATGAAAAGATTGGCGAAAGATACCGCCATTTACGGTCTTAGCAGTATAGTTGGGCGATTTCTTAACTGGTGTCTTTTTCCTATTTACACCTTCAAACTGGGTACGACAGGCGATTATGGGGTGGTAAATTACCTCTACGGCTGGACAATGATTTTGATGGTGTTGCTCACTTATGGCATGGAAACGGGTTTCTTCCGTTATGCAAATAAGAGCGAGAACGATGCCAAAACAGTTTATTCTACGGTGCTGACATCAGTCGGCTTAACGACACTACTTTTCATTCTGTCAGGATTGCTATTTGCGCCCAATTTGGCAAAAATAGTGACTGACTATGGTGTACGCACAGAATACATCTCAATGTTGGTAATTACTGTGGCATTCGATGCATTTTGCAATATTCCATTTGCCTATTTACGCTACAAAAACCGACCTATTGCCTTTGCATCGATCAAAATACTGTTTATTCTTGTCAATATTGCGCTGAATTTGTTCTTCCTTTTCGTTTGTCCTGCTATTTATTTCACTCATCCAGAATGGATTAGCTGGTTTTACCGTCCAGATTATGGTGTTGGATATATATTTGTTTCGAATCTGATAGCATCATCCGTCACATTGTTAGCACTTGTGCCTCAAATGATTGGTATCAAATACATTTTCGATTCCATCCTCTTCAAGCAAATGCTGAAATACAGCTTTCCGCTTTTAATATTGGGATTGGCGGGCATTTTGAGTCAGGCAATTGACAAACTACTTTTGCCAGTGATGTTACCTGACAAAACAACAGCTATGGCTCAATTAGGAATTTATGGTGCAAATATGCGCATCGCGGTTGTAATGGTGATGTTTACACAAGCTTTTCGCTTTGCTTACGAGCCCTTGGTGTTTGCCAGAAGCAAAGGAACAGACAACAAAATAATGTATGCCGAAGCGATGAAATACTACGTTATCATCACGCTGCTTATTTTTCTGGCAATAATGTTTTACCTCGACATTATTAAAGTTATCGTAAAATCGACTTACTACAGCGGACTGCCTGTCGTACCCATTGTGATGCTTGGACAACTCTTTTTTGGCATATACTTCAACCTTTCTATTTGGTATAAACTGACCGATAAAACAAAGTGGGGCGCCTATTTTTCGATTATCGTATGTGTGCTAACGGTTGTTTTGAATATCGCTTTGATTCCGTTCTTCGGATACATGGGATCTGCTTGGGCAGGGCTATTGAGCAATATCATCATTACGTTGATCTCCTATTTTATGGGTCAAAAGGAATATCCGATTGCGTATGATTTGAAGTCAATTTTCTCGTACACATTCTTAGCAGCCGTTCTTTATACAATCTTTTTATTCGTTGATTTTCACACCAACAAATTGAATATTCCATTCAGAACTGCGTTACTTGCTGTCTTTATTGGTTATATGATTAAGAAAGATCTTCCACTCAAAGACATTCCGTTACTTAATCGGATTCTAAAAAAATAGCAACGCGTTTGCTCAATGGGTTGAAACCATTAAACAAACGCGTTAGCAATTCAAAATAATTTGGTCTATCTCTAGTCTTGTCCTTTTCCGTGACAGTTTTTGAATTTCTGACCACTTCCGCAAGGACAAAGATCGTTTCTACCAATCTTTTTCTCAACACGTATAGGCTCTACCCGACGCTCAGGTTCTCTTTGCTGAGCGGTGTTCGACGAGTTTCCACCGAATTCATCTTTTTGAGTACGGTATTTACTAAAATCTTGCTTGCGTTCAGGAGCTGCTTGACGCACCGGTTCACTTTCGCGAATCGGAATTTGTCCACGCATCAGGATACTGATTGTTTTTCGGTTTACAACATCTACCAGGGATTTAAACAATCCAAAAGACTCGAGCTTATAAATCAACAACGGATCTTTCTGTTCGTAACTGGCGTTTCGCACCGATTGACGCAACTCGTCCATCTCACGAAGGTGCTCTTTCCAAGCCTCATCTATAGTGTATAGCAATATTGATTTTTGAAATGCCTTCTGAATCTCTTTACCTTCGCTTTCGAATGCTCCTTTGAGGTTGCAAGAGATATTGTACATACGCTTTCCATCCGAAATTGGAATTAGAATATTGTCATACATAGCACCTTGCTTTTCGTACACCTCTTTTATCACAGGAAAAGCTACTTGAGCCAATTTTTCAGTTTTTCTTTTGAAGGCCTCTAACACCGAATGGAAAAGCCTATCAGTCAACTTCTCTTCTTTTTCAGATTTGAAAGTTTCAATTTCAAAAGGAGTTTCAATGGCAAAAACACGATAAACTTCAAGCTTCAATCCTTCATAATCCCCAGCATCAAGATATTCATCAACGATTATTTTTGAAGCATCATACATCATATTGAGTATATCGAGTCCGATGCGTTCGCCCATCAATGCATGTCGACGTTTGGTATAAATCACTTCACGTTGAGTGTTCATCACATCATCGTATTCAAGCAGATTTTTACGAATACCAAAGTTATTCTCCTCTACTTTCTTTTGAGCACGTTCGATAGATTTTGAAATCATACTGTGTTCAATCATCTCTCCCTCTTCGAATTTTAATCTGTCCATAATGGCAGAAATACGTTCTGCACCAAATAGTCGCATCAAGTCGTCTTCGAGCGAAACATAGAAAATCGATGATCCTGGATCTCCTTGACGACCGGCACGACCACGCAACTGGCGATCGACTCGTCGCGACTCGTGACGCTCAGTACCTACAATAGCCAAACCACCTGCTTCTTTCACAGCAGTCGATAGTTTAATGTCGGTACCACGACCTGCCATATTAGTAGCAATAGTGACCGTTCCAGATTGTCCAGCCTGTGCTACAATATCTGCTTCACGTTGGTGCAACTTGGCATTCAATACGTTATGCTTAATCTTACGCAATGTCAACATTCTACTCAACAACTCCGAAATCTCAACCGAAGTAGTACCTACCAACACTGGGCGACCAGCCTCTACTAATTTCACGATATCTTCGATGACTGCTGTATATTTTTCGCGTTTAGTGCGATAGACTCGGTCGTTCATATCGTTTCGCGAGATTGGCTTGTTCGTCGGAATGGTGACAACATCCAATTTATAGATGTCCCAAAGTTCACCGGCTTCAGTTTCGGCAGTCCCTGTCATACCCGACAGTTTCTTATACATACGGAAATAATTCTGTAGCGTGATGGTCGCAAATGTCTGTGTAGCAGCTTCAATGGTGACACGTTCTTTTGCTTCGATAGCCTGATGCAAACCGTCTGAATAACGACGGCCTTCCATAATACGACCTGTCTGTTCGTCCACAATTTTCACTTTATTATCAATCACCACATATTCGTCATCTTTTTCAAAGAGTGTGTATGCCTTCAATAATTGATTAATGGTGTGAACTCGCTCAGATTTAATCGAATAATTCTGAATCATCTCATCTTTTTGCACCTGTTTTTCTTCGTCATTCAGATTTGATTGCTCCATTTCTGCAATAACAGCTCCAATATCGGGCAAAACAAAGAATTGAGGATCTTCTGAGTTACCCGTCAATGCATCGATTCCTTTATCAGTCAGGTCTATACTATTATTTTTCTCATCAATTACAAAAAATAATGGATCGGTGGCGATGTGAAGGTTTCTGTTGCTGTCCTGCATATAAAACTCTTCCGTTTTGAGCATTTGCACCTTGATACCTGGTTCACTCAAATATTTAATCAAAGGTTTGTTTTTTGGCAATCCTTTATACGAACGGAAAAGCAACAATGCTCCTTCTTCTTTCTCTTTGTCGTCCGTAGAATTCAGTTTCTGACGAGCTTCTGCCAAAAGTTTTGTACAAAGGGTTCGTTGTTCATTCACTAAACGTTCGACACGTGGACAAAGCTGTTCGAACAACTGATCTTCGCCTTTCGGAATCGGTCCAGAGATAATCAATGGTGTACGAGCATCATCTATCAACACAGAATCGACCTCATCTACAATGGCGTAGTTGTGCTTGCGTTGTACAAGATCTTCAGGACTATTTGCCATATTATCGCGCAAATAGTCAAAACCAAATTCGTTATTAGTTCCAAAAGTTATATCTGCTTCGTAAGCTTTTCTACGTGCGTCAGAATTTGGTTGGTGACGATCGATACAATCGACGCTCAACCCGTGGAACATATAAAGTGGTCCCATCCATTCCGAGTCACGCTTAGCCAAATAGTCATTCACTGTTACCAGGTGCACACCATTGCGAGTCAATGCATTGAGAAATACAGGGAGTGTCGCTACTAATGTTTTACCTTCACCAGTCGCCATTTCGGCAATTTTTCCTTTATGCAACACAACTCCTCCAAACAACTGACAGTCGTAGTGGGTCATATCCCAACTGATTTCGGTTCCACCAGCCAACCATCTTTTTTTGTAAATAGCTTTTTCACCTTCGATAATCACAAAATCGTGTGTAGCAGCTAAGTCGCGATCAAACGGTGTAGCCGTTACTGTAATTGTTTCGTTTTCGGTGAATCGACGAGCCGTCTCTTTTACGATAGAAAATACGGTAGGTAAAACTTCCTCCAACTCGGCTTCCTGACGTTCGCGACTCTGTTTTTCGAGTTGATCGACTTCCAACCACGCTTTTTCACGTTCTTCGAGTTCAGTCTTTTCGATCTCAATTTTGAGTTCTGCGATGCGTTCTTTTTCGGATGCAATGCAATCTTGCAATTGTTGCATAATTTGAGCAGAGCGAGCACGTAGTTCATCGTTGCTCAATTGTTCAATTTCTGGATAAATAGCTTTTATCTTAAAAACATAAGGGTCTATCTCTTTCAAATCGCGTTGCGACTTGTTTCCAAATAAGCTTTTCAAAAAATCGTTTAATCCCATAATGGTTATGTATGTTTATTCAAATTTCGTTTATAAAATGCCGGACAAAAATACGCTAAAAATATGATTTTCGCTACATTACAGCGAAGTTTATCCAACGAAAGGGGGTGTAGAATTACTTGAATTCGGGCAGCATTGTTGCTGAGCAAGCACTTGGTGCTCGAATCCGAAGAAAATAGGCGACTGTAGGTGCTACTTCTGTAGCTTTCACCTGGCGGTAAACCTGAATAGGTTTAATGTTATTTCCAAAGAAGAAAAGTGGTGCTAAAATGGCAGATTTTGTAATTCGGGGCTGCTCTGTTTTCGAATCATCATTCGACTCTTGCCAACCCGATTGCAGTTCTATGATTAAATCGCCCGACAGCTTGCGGTGAAACCCATTTCGACTCTCTTGAACCTGATCGTTTGACCTCTCGTGGAGCAAAGTGTAAGATGGAATCACATCCTGAATGCCACTTATTTGCATCAAGAAATCAGCTGCTTTAGTTTCGAATTGCCTCAAATCCAGCTGTTTATCTTCAATCAGTTTTTTATTCAGAAAAATCTCTCGATTGTAATATGCAGTAATCCAATTCTCGTGTCCATAAATCGACATGAGGTACATATTGAGCAATGCTGTGGCGCGAGTCACCGAAAACACGCCAGTCGGTACATTTAATTTTTCGGAAATATATTCATTCTCAGCAAAATACCCCGTTGATGCAACAAAAACAAGTGCATTTTTCAGCCCGACTGAAGCATCAATACGATTCAATAAAACCTCCAACTGCCGGTCTAAACGCAGATACAAATCCTGCATTTCAACCACATGACTTTTATGATCTTTAGTTTTAAAATTCCCAGCATGAAGTGTCAATGATAGAAAATCAGGATACGACCGTTTGCCAAAAGTCTCATGATCAAAGAATGTCAACACCATGCGATTGACCTCCTCGTTAACCAATGCACTAGTCTTATAAGATGAAAAATTATCACGATTCTTCTTAAAAGAATAATTGAATCCAAAATCTTTTTGCTGATAAGGTATAAATCGGTAGCTCGATGGAGAATTGAGGGGAGCCCAATTCATAGATTCTAATCGGTCTGAAAGCGGTTTTTTTGTATTATCGATTTCGAAATAGTAGGGAATATTAGTGTAATAGGTCGATGTCGCCCATTTACGGTAACGATTATCAATCCAGAAAGCGCCATCGGCAGCGTGACCTGCTGACACTAATGCTGCTTCATATTCTGGGGCAAAAGAAAAAATAGACCCAAAACCATCTGTTGCCACCTTCAGTTCATCGGTAATTGTTGACACCAAAAGTGAACGTGGCGAAACAGTTTCGTCTGTGAAATTCCCCATATAAGCTGGGTCAAGTAGAGAAGACACTGCTTTTTTCTTCTCTCTGTCGTAGCGCTTTGCAGCTATAATGCCATGATACCAAGGATTTGAACCAGTATAGAGTGTAGCAATAGCCGAAGCTTGATCGACTTTCGGAAAATCGTACTTCATATCGCTATAATACACACCTTCGCGGATCAATCGCTTGAATCCGCCTTCACCAAACATTTCGTAAAACTGACTCAAATAATCGCCACGCAACTGATCAATCACAATGCCTACGACCAACTTTGGAGAGTCGACAGCACGCTGCGCATGCACTGCAACAGCAGTTGAGAGTACGGCAAGGATTGAGGTCAGCAGTTTTTTCATCTGTTTAATCGAAACGAATCTTTTTTTTATTTATCTTCAAAAACCCAATCGTCTGAAAAAACGATCTAAAAAACAGCGCGAAAGTCATAAACAATAGTGCTGTCGGAAATTGTTGTGGCAAAAACCGTACCAAAATCAGGAAGATTGCCAAAATGACTGAATTAACGATATGATAGTATGCTAATTTGCTTCTGAAATAAGGTATAAAAATGATTGTTGCAAACGCCAAATGCACTGGATGTAAGACGAATAGTAAATAATTTGGATTTGTAGCTGGGTGTGTCGAAAAGAAAGTCATGAAGAAGATCAGTAATCCGGCCAAACCAAATACTAAAAATAGAGTAAAATCAATTCCTCGGTAAAAATGCCCTTTCTTGAATCCAAAAAAACTTAAAGCAAACAACACTACCATCAAAAGCCCAAATAAGACATTTTGCGAAGTATAGGGATTTTCCGAAATATCGGTATCAGCTTGTGATGGAATAATCTGCACAGACGGTTCTACCAATTTGCGCTCAACACCTGTAGAATCAACAATTACTGCACGATTGTAGGCATCTTCCATATAATGAGGTAGGAACATCTGTTCGAGATAGGTCGCTTTGTTATCTAACGGACAACCAAGCACCAAGTCAATTCCGAAACGCAACCAAGGACTGCCAACAGTACAATCGTGTATCAACTCACGAAATGTTTTGGTCGGAATTGAATCTTTATAGATGACCTTACCATCCACATTATTTTCAATCACTATTCGTGGTCGTGTAGCACAATTATCATAAAGGAAATTATACCGGTAAACTCGATTTTGAGGCTCTGCATTTGTAGATAGAAAATCGAAAATACGTTGTTTTTCTTTCGCAGTCAGGTTATAAATCTGTTCATCAACACTCATATTTCGCATATAACACTCAATTGTGAGGTATTCAAAATTACTAACGCCCAGTATATAGTCAGTCTCACCTTTCACAAAACGATACACAAAATTATTGCTATTGAAATCGAACATTCCGTAGTTGAAAATCATATCGAACCCATTCAATGGGTCTTTCACACGTAAAGCGGTATGCCCATACATCGCATGCACTTCGTTGGTGCGCGAATAGGTGAGCAAGCTAATTTGAGCCTTTTCACTCAACTTTGGTGCTGCATCTATAGAGAACCCGCAAATCGAAAGAATTAGAACTATAAATAATCTTCTCATACAATTTACAATATCAGTTTTCTCTTTTCATAACGAAAGAGCACAAAGATACACGAAAAAGTGTTTTCCTAAATGATAAAAAAAAGGAATTATTTAATTGAATATTAAAAAAACGCAACAATAAAAATTTGCCAATGATAATTAATATTTCTATTTTTACAGCGCCTAAAAAAAGGGACACTACAACTCACTTAACTTGCGTAAAACAACCTTGGTTCAATGCAACTTCTATGACCGAATTCAATTACGATGCCATTTTTGACCTACTTTTGAAAAATTCAAGCACTTGCGAGCTAATGATGGATTTAGAAGGAGGTATTATACGATTTAATGATGCTTATGCTAAATTAATTGGATATGATGAAGATGAAGTGCGAAATTCTGCTCCAACCCTTTTCTTCTCGAAAGAAGAGTATGAACGGGAAATTTCACACGTGGAGCAATTGATGAAAGGGACGCAATCAGATACAAAATACACTTCGACTCGGTTACAAAAAAATGGGGAGGTAATCCCTGTAGAAGTGACGGCAATTCTTTTCAAAGATTCTGAAGGCAAGCCTGCCTTTATATTGAAACGAATTAAAGACATCAGCGAAAGGCTTAAATCGGAAGAATACAACAAGAGTCAAATTTCCTTTCTGCAAACCCTGCTGAACGAAATTCCTATCAGCATTTATTTCAAAGACCGCGAGAGCCGGTTTTTGTTAGCCAGCAAGAGGCAAGTCGAATTTTTGGGAGGTGAGTCGCTAGATGACATAATTGGAAAAACAGACTTCGACTTCTTCAAGGAAGAACAAGCTCGAAATTCTTTCAATGATGAACAAAGAATTATACAAACAGGAGATTTCATCTCTCAAGAAGAAAAAATGATCCTTCGCGATGGACGAATTGGGTATATGTCCACAACAAAATCACCATACAGAGACGAAGAAGGAAATATCATCGGTACCTACGGAATATCAAAAGACATCACAGATCTAAAGAACGCTCAAGAGAAAGCACGTCAAGCCAATGCGGAATTGTTTTTGAAGAACCTAAAAATAGAAGAGACATTAGAAGAGCTTTCAAAAACACAAAACAAACTAATTTTCTCAGAGAAAATGGCAGCACTCGGTTCGCTTATCGGCGGAGTTGCTCACGAAATCAACACACCGCTAGGTGCAATCAAAGCTAGCGCCTCCAACATTAGTGAAGTGGTTGAGAAAATCAACGTTGATTTGCCTTGGCTATTCAATAACGCAACACAAGCTGAGATTAACTGGTTATTCAAACTCATCAATAATGCTGACTCTAGAGATATTTCGGTGTTTTCACGAGAAGAGAGACAAAAAAAGAGAGATTTGACTGACCTTTTTGAATCAAAAAATATCCCAAATGCATCAATTATTGCAGATACAATTGTATCCTTACGTATTGACGAGTCAAACGAAAGCTATATAGAATTCCTCCAATATCCTCATTCACAAAAATTATTACAGGTTTTAAAGGTTCTTTTTTCACTCAAACGAAACAGCAATAACATCAATATTTCTGTAGACAAGGCTTCAACAGTGGTTCGTGCACTCAAAAACTATATTTACAAAAACCGTACAGGAGAATATGAAGCAGCTGACTTAGTTGAGACAATCAATACAGTCCTTATTCTAACATCGAACTCTTTAAAACATCAAAAGATTGAAGTAGAAACTGCGTTTGAGACCATTCCATTAGTTTATTGCCGACAAGATGAACTCTGTCAGGTGTGGACTAACATTATTACCAACGCTATTCAGGCAATGAAAGATAATGGGGTCTTGGCAATCGCAATTAGTCAAAAAGATCCAAAAACCGTGATAATATCGTTTAAAGACACAGGTGGCGGAATTGCAAAAGAGATTGGTGAACTAATATTTGAACCTTACTTCACCACCAAATCGAAAGGATTAGGCACAGGTATAGGATTAGACATTTCGAAACAAATTATATTGAACCACAAAGGAAAAATATATTTTGAAACTGAAGAAGGCGTTGGAACTACTTTTTACGTTGAATTGCCTATCAACCCTGATTAATTAAAACTAAGGAAATGAAGAAAGCTATTATTTGCGTTGATGATGAGGACATTATCTTAGAGGCCCTTAAAGACCAGTTGAGTACATTTTTTGAACACCACTACCACATAGAGACTGCTACAACTGCTGAAGAAGGCCTTGAAATTTACCACGAACTGATTGATCGTGGTATCGAAGTACCCGTTGTCATTTCAGATTACCTGATGCCAGGTATACGTGGTGATGAGTTTTTGATAAAGATTCACGACATCAACCCAGGTACCCTTAAAATCCTTTTGACTGGACATGCCAATCTCGAAGGCGTAACCAATGCTATTAACAATGCCAACCTTTACCGATTTATTCCAAAGCCTTGGGATCGTGACGACTTAATTCTTACTGTGAGAGAAGCTGTGCGGACTTTCATACAGGAAATGGAAATCAGACATAAAAACGTAGAATTACAAGCCATTAACGAAAATCTTGAAAAACTGGTTGAAGAACGCACCCGCGAGTTAGCAGAAGTAAATGCCACTAAAGACAAATTTTTCTCCATTATAGCACACGATCTGCGCAACTCATTTTGTAGTTTATTGGGGTTTTCGGAAGTTTTAATTAATAATTTTGAAAGTTTCCCTGATGATGAAAAGATGTCGATGTTGGTGACTATTCGCGAAGTATCTGAACAAACATATAAATTGCTTCAGAATCTATTGGAATGGGCTCGAATGCAAACAGGGAAAATACAATTCAAACCGGAAGCATTCAAGATTCAAGATTGCATTGAAGAAGAGTGCGCTCTCCAAAAACACATAGCCAAACAAAAAGATATCGAGCTGATCGTAAATGATAAAACCGAATCTTTTGCTTTAGCTGATCGAAATATGGTGGCGATGATCATTCGAAATTTAATATCAAATGCAATCAAGTTTACTAATCCGAATGGCGTTATTCAGGTTCGACAAAAAACAGTAGAGAAATTGATTTTCATCACCATTGAAGACAATGGAGTTGGAATTAGTGAAGAAAATATACAGAAGATTTTCAGTTTCAACGAATATTTTAATACCATTGGAACTAATAACGAACGTGGAACAGGGCTTGGGCTTATTCTTTGCAAAGAATTTGTGACCTTAAACGGTGGGGATATAACAATAATATCTGCCAATGGTGAGGGAACAAAAATCACTTTTTCTATTCCGCTAGCTCTAAAATAGCCACTTATTACATTTACTAAACAAATGGGCAATCTGATTTGGATTGTCCATTTTCTATTTACTAAGTTCAATAGTTTTAGCTTTTAAAAAAGCGGCTAATTCGTCAATACTTTTATATTTTGCTTGCTCTTCGCAAGAAATTATTTCTCCGACAGAAACTTTGATTACTTGACCACCTTTGTTTAGCACTTCATGTGCCATTCGGATAGTCCGCAATTGCCAATGGATGAGTCCTAAAAAAGTAAAATAACGAGAGTTTCTTCCATGAATATAAATGGGAATAACTGGAACTTTTGCAGTCTGAATAAGCCTGATAACTGTTGGTTGCCAATCTTTCTCTGTGATTTTGAATACACTATGATAATATCCTGCAACCGCTCCGGCAGGGAAAAATCCCATGGAGCCTCCATTTTTCAAATGAAATAAAGTTTGTTTCAATCCTCCTGTATTTTCGATTGAACTTCCACTTTTAGGTGTTGAGGGTTTAACTCCTACAAATTGATTTGATAATGTTTGCACATGCAACAGCAAAGAATTCACCATAAACTTATAGTTGCTCCTCCGTTTTGCCATCAAATCAACTAAAATAACTCCATCCAAACCACCAAACGGATGATTTGAAACTGTAATAAATCCACCTTCAGGTAAATGATTAAGCACCTGTTCGTTTTCTACAACGTAACGAACATTCAAACTTTTCAGCCAACCTTCTGTGAATTTGACACCTTCCAAATCATATAACTTGGAATAGACTTTGTTGATACGCGACACTCCCAAAATTGTCAAAAAAAGATCAGCAAAAAAAGATCCCATTTTACCTCGAAAAAAAGGGGACATTTCTGCTAAATCATCGCCATCTAAAATTGCTTTTTTCATTTTCTATTTAATCAACGAATAGGTTGTAGCTCTCAAAAATGAGGCTAAATCTTCTGTTTTTTTATACTGATTCTGTTTATCCAAAGCGATGGGCTCGCCAATGGTTACTTTGATGATAGATTTATGCTTATTCAAAATTTCATATGGTAACCTCAAGCTTCGCAACTGCCAATTGATACGCCCCAGTAAATTAAAAAACCAGGAATTGCTGCCACTAATATGTATAGGGATAACGGGCACTCCAGCCATTTGAATCATCCTAATTACTGTCAACTGCCACTCACGGTCAGTCACTCTAAATTTATGTTCATTATAATTCGAGACAGCTCCCGCTGGGAAAAAACCCATCACATGTCCCTCTTTGAGATGCCGTAGCGTCTCTTTCAATCCTGTTGTGTTTTCCACCGAGCTTCCGCTGCGAGTAGTGGTAGGCTTTACTCCAATCATATTTCCTTCGATTGGTCGAAGATTCATCAGCACAGAATTAACCATAAATTTGAAATCAGGTCGTACAGAAGTAAGCAAATCGATTACAATAATGCCATCAATAAACCCAAATGGATGATTCGAAACAGTAATAAATGCGCCTTCCTGAAAACGATTCAAAACTTCCCTATTCTCAACAATGTAGCGCACATTCAGATCTTTAAGCCAAGCTGTTGTAAATGAATTGTTTAGAAGATGGCACGTTTTAGCATATACTTTATTGATTTTATTCAATGCAAGAATGCACATAACTATTTTTGCCAGAAATCGACCCCTTCTTCCCCTAAAAACAGGAGATAGTTGAGCAAAATCCTCTTCATCAAACAAGGAGAGTTTCATTTTTTGGCTTTTATCTTCATTAATATCAATCCGAATCCAATCCAAACTAGCTCACGAATTCGAGTCACTAAACTCACATAAACACCTAAACCAGCCACAGTACCTACTAATGGCACAACTTTGAGCAACTCTATCGCTCCTGCATATCCCAATTCCCTAGGGCCAATCTGCATCGGAAAGAAGAATAACACATTAGCTAAAAGTGTCGTGATGGCGACCATCACAAATGCCTGCATATAGGTAATATCAATACCAATGGCATGTACAATAAAATAGATCTCTAAACAATTAAATAATCGACCCAAAAACTCCAATCCCAAAACTTGGTAGAAGGCATTGCGGCGATTGAGGTATAAATCCGAAATTTGTGAATCGATTTCATTGAGTTCTTCCTCTTTATCTTCGTAAAAAGCAATAATCTTCTTTTGAAGCAATGGTTGCCTTTTTAGTATTCCAAAAAACTTAAGTAACACACCTCTTTTGTAGCCTCTAAAAAAAACAAAGACAAGACCCACAAAAAAAGCAAAAACAAAGAAAAGAACAATTTTCAGTTGAGTAGAAACGGTAATAAACAAGCCCATGACTAGTATCGAAGTCAACCAAAAAATAAAGTGAGCCATAATATGCATCATTGTGTAAAGCACAACCGATGATGTCGCTTTGTTTGTGCCCAAAATTGGTCTCAATTCCATAACACGATATGGCATACCTCCCATCATTCCAGCAGGAGTAGAATAATTCAAAGCAAATCCCGAAATAGTGAGTTGAAGAGATTTTCGATAAGTGATTGCTTGTACATTATTATCGTCACAAATGACTAATTGAAAAGAACGTGCATTGAGTAGATAAACAATCATCCAAATACCTACAATCGGTATAAACCACCAACCTGTTTGTTTAACATAAGCTATAATCGTATGAAATCCAATGTTTGAAATAATTGCTACTAAAGCACAAAGCGCAATAAAAAAAAGTATATTTTTAAAGAGTTTTCCTCGTTTCATAAACTCCTTGCTCAATGGATTCAATTAATGTGTGTGAGATGCGACCGTACTGCTTCAAACTGAGAATCATCGAAAGATTCAGCACTACAATCTCAAATATAAAATAGACCCAAGGCGCTCCCAAAAGTACTGCTGCAAATAAAACAGGGGTGCGACCATTGAATGCAAAAAGGTGCATCCACTGTATGGCATATTTCGATAAATTCTTAAAATCTCGCAATAATTGTGTTGGAATTTCACCTGGGTATTTCTGTAACATAACCCTTCTCAATTGAAGAATTTCAGGTGACATACGTTCTTGCTTTTGAGTATAAAATCTGTAGAAATATTGGAATAGTTTTTCCCAAAAATCAGTCTTCCACGACAGAAGCACGTATTTTCTTTGTAAGTCTTCAAACTCGTCAAACTCACTGCCTTGAGGTCCTTTAATGAAATATAAGTGAAGATTCTTGAAATAATCTGCCACTGCTGCTTGACGCGAATGTGATAAACCGGAAAGAACTGCAATTACAAAAATATAGATTGGCCAGCCTTGGTGGAATAACCTCAAACTGATAAAAAAATAGACCGAAAAAAACCACAAATCACCAGCAAAACCATCGAGCATTCGTCCTATTTTAGACTTTATTCCGGTAAGGCGTGCCAATTGGCCATCCACACAATCGAGAATATTGGCAAACACAAGAAGCAAAACACCAATAAGGTTAATTATCACCTTATCAGAATAGAAATGATATCCTGCTGCAATACCTACCAATATAGAAAATACAGTAACCATATTGGGTGTAACAGGGGCATGTCTTAAAATCAATGCGATGCGAAAAGCTATTGGACGATAAAAATAACGATCAAGAAAATTCTCAATCTCTATAGCTTTTAATGAAGATTCAAGTGTTATTTTTGAAGATGATTGTTGCGTCATAATCACCGTTATTTTTTTAATTTTAAGACTAATAAGCGGCGACAAAGATAATAAATATATATAAATTCTACTTGCTCTGTTTGCTATTTATAAGAATATCCGCCATCAACGACGACAACTTCACCGTTGATGTACTTATTTTCGATCAACATCAAATAGACATCCGCCAATTCTTCTGGTTGGCAGAATCTGCCAGCAGCCATCTTTTTATTGATATTTGCCTTTACTTCATTGGGTTTGTTCTTTTGCCATTCGGTATCCACAAAACCTGGAGCTACAGCATTCACTCTGATTTGTCGAGGTGTTAAGAATTTAATTAAGTTCTTTACCAAAGCATGTACAGTAGATTTAGTCACACCATATACCAATGATACGGAATGTGGTTGAACGCCCATCAGAGAACCAGTAAAAACAATAGATGAACCAATTTGAAGCCTAAGAAAAATCTTTTGAACCAAAAAAACGGGGAAATGAACATTCGCATCAAATACTTTTTTCCAAGCATCAATACTTTGTTCCATATAGTTCGTTCGATCTGTTAGTCCAGCATTAAAGATAAGGGCATCGAGCTGAATATGATTATCTGATAAATAGTTATCAATCAAATCAATAGAAGCTAAATCTGAAATATCAGCTTTTAGAATTGAAACCTTTGTGGCGTACTTTGTTTGTAGAATATTATACATCTGCTCTGCGCGAGTTGCGTCAGAATTGTATGTCAAAATTACATCGAACCCAGCCCTTATCAAACGCTCTGCCACAACCAATCCAATACCTTTAGTACCTCCTGTTATCAGCGCCTGGCGGTTCATATTCTTGTTGTTTATTCTTTAATTATAGTCGGTTTGGAGTTGCGCTCTTCATTCAGATGTTTGCTGTATGTCTCGTAGATAGACTTCTTTAGGCTAGAAGAAGAAACCCCATTACCATAAGGAAAATAAAACACATCGACTCCTAAATCTTGCAGATAATCATATTTTCCATACCAATCGTCTCCAACTACAAAAGCGTCAACATGTAGTTTTTTTACTATTTCAGTATGATCGAGTGAGTGCTGTGGAATAACAATATCTGGGGCTTTGAGTGATTCTACAATCTGCATGCGCTCAGCAAATGGTATGGCAGGTTTGTTTTTATAAGACTCCACCAATTCGTCGGTACTAACTCCCACAATCAATATTTCGCCTAAATTACGAGCATAATTTATCATCTTGAGATGATTGATATGAAACATGTCGAACGTGCCAGAAGTATATACTACACTCTTATTTTTAAACATACCAAAACTTTAGCTGAAATGATTTTAGATGACAAAAATAGTTATTTATTTGCAAAGAAACGAATAATAAGGAGGAATAACCAATTTGTCAAATGGAGCTTACCACACGAATAACAAGAGTCGGACGTTGTGGATCATTACTGAAAATATTGATTCTCTCATTTATTCCACCACGAATTTTAGAAGGAAGAAGAGTTACCTTCAGCGACGCCGTTTTACCTGCGGCTATGCTCATACGGTCTACTTTGGCTTTTAAGAAAATACCTTCGGCATTAACTTTTCGAATTTGCAAAGTACTTTTCCCTGTATTCTTTAGCGTTATACTTTGTTCTTTTTGCTGACCAGATTTCACCAAACCAAAATCAACCACTGAAGATGAAACATCGAGGTGTCCTGCAGCCTCTCTTTGGGCTGGCGTCAATGTAGAAAAATCTTCCACTAAGTTTGCACTCACTACAAGTTTGCGATCACTCGCAATACGTGTTTCATTATTGAGTAACACAAAAACATCATCGCTACGATTTCCCCAATCTTTTACTACACCGCCTTTGTATGTCACCACGATTTCTCCTTTGGCACCTGGTTGCAATGTTGACGGATTAGCTACAACAGATAAGTGAGCTGGCAAATGATCAAATCGTACTAACAAAGGAGATTTTCCGCTGTTGTACATCTCAATTTTATCGGTTTTTTGACCTTTTGTCGACACATCATACATCGATAAGAGAAAAGATTTAAGCCTCAAATCAGATATTGAAAAAGGATATTGCTCTTCCATGCTTGCCACTTTTGGTGTGACAACTCCTTTGATATTCAAAATCACATTCCCCTCTTTAGCATTACTAAAAACTGTGATTGATTTACTAAACTGCCCGGGCCGACCCTTGGCAGCATACGTTGCTTTAATAAAGCCCGTTTTCCCTGGAGCAATGGGCTCTTTAGTCCAATCTGGCGTGGTGCATCCACACGAAGCTGTAACACGATTTACAACCAAAGGAGCATCGCCGTTATTTGTAAACACAAATTCACACGAAACGCTTCCATTCTCTTCGGCAATCGTTCCAAAATCGTGAAGTTGATTAGAAAAAACAATAGATGGTGCACTTTGTGCGAAAAAAGAGAGGCTTGTCAACAAAAAGAGAGAAGCCAAAAACATTTTTTTCATAATTGAACTATTTAATTCGGTTAGACTATTTCATTTAGTGATTACAAATGTATAAAAAACTGTGATTGCGAATGCACCCTACACTCTATTTTTTGACAACTTAACATTAGATCAAACTTACTGGTCTTGAAATATATAATTTAACGCAAAAAAGAATCTAGCTCCTCATTTTTTTGGAAAAGTTTAAGTTTTCATTACATTTGCAACATTAACTCTAAAAAAGAATATTTATGGAAGAAAAAAGAATATCCGCGGGAATTGAAGTTGCAGATCCTGCTCCTCTCGGATTAACTGGCTTAGCAATGGTCACTTTGATTGCTGCATCTCAAAAATTAGGTTGGACTGAAGGACTTTCGCTACTGGTTCCGTGGGCTATTTTTCTAGGAGGAATCGCCCAATTGATTGCGTGTGTTTACGATTTCAAACACAACAACATTTTCGGAGCTACAGCATTCGGAGGTTATGGCCTTTTTTGGTTGGCAGTAGCCGCATCATGGATGATTAAAATGGGCGTTTTTGGCGAAATTTTGGCAAAGGCGGTTGATGTCCGACAACTAGGATTTGTATTCTTAGGCTACCTAATTTTCTCATTATTTGTCACTGTGGCGTCATTCAAAACGAATAAAGCGCTCATTGCCATACTGATTTTAATCGATCTACTTTTTCTCGGCTTGATGTTCGATGCTTTCAAATTTGGCGAATATTGGCATACCATGGCTGCTTGGTCCGAACTGACCATCTCTATCATTGGATTCTATGCCGCAGGTGCGAATCTCCTCAACAAAATGTATGGTCGCACATTGCTACCGTTAGGCAAACCGATTTGGGAATAATCCTATTCTAGCAAAACAAAAGACCTCTACCGATTTCGTTCAGTAGAGGTCTTTTTCATTCAGAGAGGTTTTTTT